>JAGPGE010000145.1 GCA_018056145.1 Armatimonadota bacterium | reverse complement strand
GACCTCGACGCAGCCGATGATGGCGTAGTTGCGGGCATCTTCGAGGGTGATGCCCTTGTCCACGAGCGCGGGCACGATGGCCTCGTCATTGAAGAAGAAGGGTACGCCGCCGCCGCGACTGAGCAGGTCCACGGCATCATCCAGGAGGGCGTCAGGCGTCCCCCGATGCACCCGCACCGACAGGCAGCGCACTAGGCCCAGTTCGCGGGTCGCCCTGAGCGCGAGATGGCTGACCAGGTTGGTGGCGTCCGAACCATCCGCAAGCTGCCCGCCCACCTGCATCTGCTGCACGTCATAGGCCCGCCAGAGCTTGAGCCACAGGTGCTTGAGCAGGTCCAGCGCGCCGTTCTCGTCCAGGAAACCGGACTCGAGGTCCGCCCGGCAGTATGGCCCGAGAATCTGGTCGATGCGGCCGATCGAGTTGGCGTTGATGTGGTCCTCGGCACAGGTGATGATGTGCGCAAACCACAGCGCCTGGATGGCTTCCCGCAGGTTGCGCGCGGGCTTTGCAGGGACCTGATCGCAGGCCTCGGCGATGCCCAGGAGCTCCTCGCGGCGCACGGGGCAGTCGCAAGCCGCCGCTAGCTCGCGGGCTTTCCGCGCGTATTTGCGGCCGATCCCGGCGCATGCGCAGGCCACGGTTTTCGCGGCACGCAGGAACACCTCGCGCTCCAGGTCTTCGGGCTCTTCCATGCGCAAGCCGGCCAGTTGCTCGTCGATCTCGCGCTCGATGCCCTCGAACCCGACCCGCAGGACCTTGGCGAAATCCCGCACGCTGTGGTTCAGAGACTTGCCCCAGCCGAAGATGCAGCCCGCCTCTTCCGCCAGGCGCACCTCTTCGGGCTTCGGAGGGACCGGTCCGGGCATTGAGAACAGGTCAGCGCGGCCGCGCAGGGCCAGGATCTCCGCCTTCCCGCAGTCGCACAGGGTGGTCTTCGCCAGTTCTGTCTCCAGCTTCTCGAAGGCCGACGCGAAATGGTGCGGGTACATGTCGGGGAAGTCAATGCACCCGTCGATGCCGGGCTCTTCGCCGAAATGGTGGGTGCCCACGATGATCTCGTCGTCTGCGATCAGGGCGGGGTACAGTTCCAGGGCTCTCGCGAGACCGGCCGCGCGGCGCTGGATAAGGGGCCGCCATTCGTTCTCTACCGCGCCCCGGCAGAATCCGAGGAGCCGCCATCCCGTTGGCGTGCGTGGGCCTTCGAGCATCCGGGTCTTGAGGCGCTCGATGAGTTCGGCGTTGCGTTCGTGGGTATCTACGTTCACTGCCGCATGGGCCTGCGCCACTGTGATCAGCCTTCCATCTCCGCCTGTTGCTACACCAGCGGCAGTTTCACCGGCTCGCCGCCGTTGGCCGCCGACGTGTCCACCGCGATGCAGACCTCGTGGGTCTTCACCGCGTCCTCAATGTCCGGGCACGGGCGGGTGTCCTTCAGTATGGCATTGACCATGTGGTCGATCTCGCCCTCGAAGGGGTGGTGCTCCACGTCGCCGCTGTCAGGCTGCACGCCGGGCACCTCGGTCCACCCGCTGGCAGCCGGAAGCAGCTTCTTCGACCACACGCGGTTGCCGCGAATGGACCCGTCTTTGCCCATGATATCAATATTGAACTGGTATGGCATCACACAATCCACGGAACTGGAGATCTTGCCCACCGCACCATTGCTCCATTTGACCGCCGCGACCACCGTGGCCGGGTACTCGTACCGCTCATCCCAGCCGCCAGCGTACCCGGCAACTTCCACGATTTCCAGCCCCGTCAGCCAGCGAATGGCGTCCACCGCATGGCAACCGCCGAACAGGAAGCTGCTGCCGCCGGTCTCGATCTTCCGTGCCCACTCCCAGCCCGCGTACCAGTCACTGACGCCGTGCCAGTAGTCCGCTTCGGCATAGAAGACGTCGCCTATGGCCCCGGCCTCCACTAGCGCCTTTGCATTTACCAGGCCGGGGTTCCAGTGCAGGACGAAACTCACCAAGCTCTTGACACCGCTCTCCCGCACGGCGTCGCGCAGTTCGCGGATGCCGTCCACACTCATGGCCATGGGCTTCTCCATGATCATGTGCTTGCCCGCGGCGGCCGCCTTGACGCCCTCGGCAACGTGCAGATGGTTCGGCGTGCAGATGGACACAAGCTGCACCCGGTCATCGGCCATTAGCTGGTCGTACTCCGTGTAGACACTGATGGTGTCCGGGTCGAGGCCCGCTGCGGCGGCCACATTGCGCGCCGAGGACTCCCTGCGGCTGCCGACGGCCACGACTTCGCAGTCCGCGTTCTTCACGTAGGCCTTCAGGTGTTCTCCGGAAACCCAGCCGGCACCCCAAATCGCGCATCCAAGCTTCTCAGGCATCGTTCAGGTTCCTCCATGCAGTGCACTGCAAGTTGAAAATGCGCTCCGGCCGGGGCCTGAGCGGCTTGCGTGTCTCTTCCCCGGGCTGCCCCTGTAATCCTCCCGGCTACGGCAGCGTAACTTCCCCGTCCGGGTCCCAGAGGTCCTCCCAGTGCTGCCCCTCTTTCCACAGGAAGACCTGGCCCTTGATCAGCCGGCAGTTGCGGTCGATCCCCGCGATGGCCGCCATCTCATCCTCTGTCAGCGGGTCCTCGCAGATCGCTCGCAGACTGCCGAGATACTGGTGGCGCTTGACGGAGAACGGTATGGGGATCTGCCCGCGCTGGACGGCCCACTTCACGCAGACCACCGCCGGGTGGACGCCGTGTTTCCCAGCGATCTCGCCGATCACCGGGTCCTCGGTGGGAGCGGTGTCTTCCGGCGTGCGGTCGCGTTCCGGGCGGTTCGGCGAGCCGATGGGGCAGTAGCCGATGGGTACGATGCCGTTGGTCCGCACGTACTCGAACAGCTCGGGCTGCTGGAAATGGGGGTGCAATTCCATCTCGTTGCACGCCGGCTTGATTCGGGCGTCCCGCAAGAGCAGGCGCAGTTTGGGCACAGTCATGTTGGAGGTCCCGACGTGCCGCACCAGGCCGCGATCCACGAGTTCTTCGAGCTTCCGCCAGGTCTTCATGTAGTTCTCGTGGATGTATGGCTTCGCGTCAGCGGAGCGTGATGTCACATCGCATCCGGGCGCATGGAAGTTGGGGAAAGGCCAGTGGACCAGATACAGGTCCAGGTAGTCCAGGCGCAGGTCGGCGAGTGACTGCTCGAAAGCTGGGATCACGTCCTGCTCGCCGTGCTTGTCGTTCCAGAGCTTCGAGGTGACCCAGAGTTCCTCGCGCGGCACGCCGCCCCTGATGATCGCCTGGAGGGACTCGCCTATCTGCGCCTCATTACCGTACACCGCGGCGCAGTCGAAGTGGCGGTAGCCGACGCTGGCGGCATCGAACACCGCTTGGGCGATCTGCTCGCCGGTGAATCGGTCGGAGCCGAAGGTCCCCAGGCCGATGGCGGGTATCTTCGCACCGGTCCAGACCGTGAACTTCGGGACGAGGGCGGGGTCCACTGCGTCTTCAGCGGTCCTGAATGGCGTCGCGGGCATGGCTTGTTCCTTTCGCGGACGGTCTGCCGGTCTGCCCGTTGTCACCCGGGCCGCTGAGGGATTCCGCGTCCGCGGGGCGACTCCTCCCGGTATCACTCGAATTGGGCGCAGGAGGACGTCGCGATGCGGGTGGTGAACCTCCGAGCCAACCCAACCGATCACCGCACGGAGGTCCGTCCATGAGCGCGCTCCGACTTCCCGTCATGCTCCTCCTGTTTGCTTGTGCCTCAACTGCTCTCGCCCAGAATCTCGTTGCCAACGGCGGGTTCGAGAAGCTATACCCGATCGGCCTGGATGCGGCGGGCAAGTCCAGCGGCTGGACGCTTGGCGATCCGCCCCGTCTGCCCGAAAAGTGGACGCTGAACAGCACGTATACCGGGCACTTCGAGATCGGCACGGAGGGCGCCCATGGCGGCGAGACTTTCGTGCGCCTGACCTCGCCTGAAAAGGGCACAGCGCACCTTTACAGTATGCTGGAAGGCCTGAGATCCGAGAAGTGGTACCGCGTCACGCTATGGGTGCGGGGAGGTCCTTTCAACGCGCATTTCTACGAGTATTTTCAGAACGCGCCCATCGGCGGCCAGACCATCATGGCTGGCGAGGCGTCCGGTGGCTGGCGGCAGTTCAGCGCCCTGTACATGCCTGTGGGGGATGGCTACCTGCGCTCAGCGCTGGCGGTCTACCCCTCGCCGGGTCACTGGGTGGAGGTGGATGACGTCTCCGTGGAACCGGTTGACTTGCCGGAAGGCGAGCAGGGCGGCGCCGACGTGACCTTCGAGACGAAGACCTTCCGCCTGACCCTCACCCCTAACTGTCTGCTCAAGGAGTTCACTGACCTCGCATCCGGCGAGCAGTACGCCGGGTCCCTCCCGGTGCCTGTATTCCAGGTGGTCCGCAGCGGCGCGACGATCCCCGCCCGGACCGTGCGCGCTGAAGGCAACAGGCTGGAGATCGGTTTCATCGATCCGGACATCAGGGCGAGTGTGGACGTGTCGGTCCGCGACCACCACCTGCTGTTCACGGTGGTCTCCGTTGAGCCGGAGAGTGTGGCTCAGTTTGAGATCCAGTTCCCGCTAAAGCGCCTGGAGAAGGTCGGGTTTGCGCTGAACGGCACCTTCGACGACCGCTTCGGGGCCTGTATGTTCGGCACCACCGTGAACACCTTCAACCAGCCCCAGGCCAGGAGTTCCCAGGTCTACTCGCCGCGCTCGATCTGCACCCAGGAACACGGCATGGTGGGAACCGGTTTCGCGCTTGCCGCTGCTCCGCGTGAGGCGTTCTTCGACGCGATCATGGAAGCCCAGCGTGAGAACGACCTGCCGTGTCCGATGCTTGACGGCCAGTGGAACCGGGTCTCGGATGCCGCCCGCAAGTCGTATCTCTTCGCGACCGGCGTGGTGATGGATGACATCGACACGCTCATTGAGTATGCGAAGGTCGGCGGCTTCGGGACCATCATTTTCCTGAAGGACTCGTGGCTCGCCAATCACGGGCATTTCGACATCAATACGAAGAGCTTCCCCCGGGGACTGGAAGACGTGAAGGAAGCGGTTCGCCGTATTCACGCCGCTGGGTTGGACGCTGGCGTGCATGTATTCGGCCCTTCGATCAGCCCCGGCGATCCGTACATCACGCCGATCCCGGACCCGCGCCTGGCTTCGGTCAAGTGCCCGCCGCTGGCGGAGGCGCTGGATGAGACGGCGACCACCATCGCGCTTACTGAAGCCCCGCCGCTGCCGCCGAATGGCCCGAAATCCATGGCCTTCCCCGGCTTTTCGATTCAGATCGGCAATGAGATCATCCAGTATACCGAGCAGGTGGAAGCGGGTATTCCATACAGGATGCTCAACTGCCGGCGCGGGGCATTCGGGACGAAAGCGACAAGCCATCCAGCGGGAGCCGAGGTCAAGGGGCTTCTGAGCATGTGGGGCTTCTTCCTGGTGGACCCGGACAGCACGCTCGCGGAGGAGGTTACCGGGAACTTCGCCAGGGTCTTCAACGAGTGCAACTTTGACTTCGTCTACTTCGACGCCAGCGATGGGATCATCGAGCCATATATCGACCGCTGGTACTACCTGAACAAGCTCCACAAGGGGTACTGGGACGGTATCGGGCGCGATGTCCTCTACCAGACCAGCAACGGTACGGGCAGCAACTTCACCTGGCATATCGTGCCACGGAGCGCCTCGGCGGACGGCCACGGGGACATCAAGGGCTACCTGGACGACCGGTGGCCGGGCATCTTGGGCATGGAAAGCAACCTGACGAAGGCGGACATTGGCTGGTACTACTGGTTCAGGGACTGCCGGCCGGATCAGATCGAGTACGTCTGCGCGAAGGCCCTGGGTGTGGATGGCTCGATCTCCGTGGAAACATCCCGCGAGGCTATGGACCGGCTCACCCAGACGCGCCAATTGTGGGAGACCATCGGGCGCTGGGAGCGCTGCCGGGCCGAAAGGCACTTCGGCGAAGCCGTGCGGGCGAAGTTCAGGGAGCCACAGAAGGACTTCCGGCTTTTCGGTAAAGGAGAGGGCGACTGGATCGTCTACCGCGCCGCCTACGAAGAACCGCGGTTGCTGGACATGCTCGACGGACTGGGCAACGTCTGGACCATCCACAACGACCTGGATACGCCCTGCGACCTGGGCGTTGAGCTGGTTCTGGGAGTGCGGCCTCGCGGTACGGGTGTTGACTACCAGCATGAGAACGCGGTGACGATCGAAGCCTTCGACGATGCGGAGAGCTTCCGCATGAGCGAATGGAACGCATTCGAGAAGTTCGTACAGGGCGGTGAGAAGAAGCTCACGGAGACCGGTCCGGTACGCGCTGATGTGACCCAGTCCTTCGCCGTCGTGCCCGATGCGCGGCCTGGCTCCGCCGCTCTGAAGTATGATGCCACGAACTCTGGCGGACCCGGCGGTTGGGGCGGCATCGGCAAGCGTTTCGAGACGCCGGTTGACCTGTCGGGCTTCGAGGGCATCGGGCTCTGGGTGAACGGAGACGCGAACCAAGAGACATTGCGCATCCAGTTCCGTGATACCGCCGGTCGCAACCTGGACTTCACGCCGGTGGTCAATTTCAAGGGCTGGCGGGTGCTTGTCTTCGAGCTGCCGAAAACCGGGCCATTCGACCTGACGAAGGTGGAATACCTGGTGCTGTATTTCAACAACCTGTCGCCCAACTCATCGGCGAGTGTGATGTTCGACGAATTGCGCGGTCTGCCAGAGCTTACTGAACCGGGCGGGCTGGTAAACCCGATCCTGCGGGTGAACGGCCGCGACGTAGTGCTCCCGGTCAGCCTGAACCAGGGGCAGGCGTTCACGGTCGCAGGCCCAGACGGGGCGACGCTCTGGCCCGGCGGGATGGCGCCCGGTGAGAAGGTGGCGGTGGACACTGACGCGCTTCGCCTTGCACCGGGAGAGAACCGAGTGGAGCTTGCGCTTCCCGACGGCCAGACCTTCCCGGGCGATCTGCAGGTGCTGCTGTACCGCCTGTGGCCGATGGAGGCGGTGGAGTAGCGGCCGGTGGCGGCACTGGGGACTGGCGTCGGAACTCGAGGCGTTTCCGAGCTTGGTATCCTTGCCCATCGCCCCGGTGCCCGAACCGGGTATGGGCACCCGCTTGCGACCGCTTGCGGTCGCACCGCGATGCCAGTCCCCCGATCCGGGCCACACTCTCACCCACCACATCGGAGGTCCGCGGAATGGAACGGCGATCAACGCTCTTCCTTGCCGCTGCTGTCCTGGCGCTGGCATCCCCCTGTCTGGCGCGTGACCTGTACCGCAGCAACCTGGAGGCCGTCCCCGATGGCTCTGGCAGTGTGCCTGGTCTGAAGCTCGACTCAGGCCAGTTCACGGTGCGCGATGGATGGCTGGAAGTGCGCAGTGACAGGTCCAACCCCGTCATTCGGCTCGACGCTACCGCGGTTGGCGACTGCACCTTCCGCGCCACCGTGCGCGGGGCCCAGAACTGCCACTGGGCCGGGCTGGTGGCGCGCGGAGCGTACCGCCTGGAGATCAACCGCCAGTTTGTGCATCTGGCGCTGCTGCGGCTGGTCGGGGACGAGTGGCGGGTGGTTGCTAAGACGCCTGGCCCGCTGGAGCACGCGCGAAATACCCAGCAGTTCGAAATGCGCCTGGTCATCCAGGGCAACCGGGTGATGGGCTTCCTCGACGACAAGCAACTCATCGATTTCACGGACCCCGATCCGGTCTCTCCCGGCGGCGAGTTCAGCCTGGTGAGCGGTTGGGGGACGCGACTTGCCTGGCAGGGCATCTCCCTGAGCGACGAGCCTGACCTCACCCAGTGGCGCATGGACAGGCTCCCGAAGCGCTGCGACCCCGGTCTCATTGAGGTTACGCGGGTGCGCGGGAATGCCCCTGACAATGTGTACTTCGATAACGAGTTCCCCAACTTCACCGTGACCGTCCGCAACCCGTCGGACCAAAAGCGTGACCTGGCCCTGCGCTGGCGCGTGATCGACGTGCGCGGGCACGAGGTGGCCCGCGGAGACCAGTCAGTCTCCCTGGCCCCCGGAGCTTTCAGGGACTTGGACCTCTTGGCAGCCGTCAGTGCCCGGGGGTGCTTCAAGGTGGCCCTCGACGCCGGCCCAAGCGCGCGGAACGTGGCGTGGGTCGAGGACATCGGCAGCTTCACTGTGGTCTCGCGAGAGCTGTATGACCGCCCGCGCCACCCGGACTCCATCTTTGGCGGGCACATGGATGGCATCAATCTCGAATGGCACCTGCAGGCGGGCCGGAAGATCGGCATCCAGTGGGCGCGCTGTCACAATATGATGCAATGGACGTGGTGGACGCGCATCCAGCCCAACGGACCGGAAGATTGGATCTGGGGGGATGAGGCCCAGGCGCTGGTGGACCGCCTCGGCTTTGGCACTCTCGGGCAGTTCCTCTACGTGCCGGAATGGGCTTCCTCCGCGCCGCCCGATGATACAGGCCGGCGCATCGCAAGCCCGCCGAAAGACTGGGAGCAGTTCGCCCGGTATGTGCGGGAAACGGTGAGCCACTACAAGGGAAGCATCCACGTCTGGGAGGTTTGGAACGAGCCGCACTACAGCGGATTCTGGCGCGGTACGCCCCAAGAGTACGCGAAACTCATCGAAATCGCGCACCGCGAGGCGAAGGCGGCGGACCCGGCCTGCATCATTCTTGGCGGCGGCGGGGTGCACCCGCGCTCCATGGACTGGACGCGCGCGATGCTCGAAGCTGGTGGCGGCAGGTTCATGGACGGGTTCTCCATCCACTACCTGGAGCCCGACTATGCCCGTGAGATCATGCCCAGGATTTGCGCGCTTCTGCGCGAGTACGGCGTCACAGGGCCCATCTGGAACTCCGAGGAGTCCGTGGCCAGCACCAGCTTCCTGGACCAGTTGCGCGTGGACTACCTGGACAGCGACGCGCGGTACCACTATCGCAACGCCTGCTACGAACTAGTGCGGACGTACATGGAGAATCTGGCTAACGGTATCGACCGGATCTTCTACTACGACCAGGCCGACCCGTGGCGCTTCAAGCCCTTCGACAAGCCGCGTACGGAGGGCATCCGCCCCGTGAACAACGGCATGTGGGATGAGGGCCGAATGTACAAGCCCATCGCCGCGGCCCACGCCGCGCTCGCGCTGGTTATTGAGGGCAAGCGCTATGTGTCCCGACTGGATCGCGACGCCATGCGGGTCTTTTTCTTCGAAGGCGAGAAGTCTGCTGCGGCGGTGCAGTATGCGGAGTATTCGAGACATGACGACCTGACGGCCCTCGCCTTGGACGTGCCCGAAGGCCTTGCTGGTCGCCTGACCGTAGTGGACTTCATGGGCAATGAGACGCCTGTGGAGTCGGTTGGAGAGACGCTTCTCCTGCCCCTGTCCCGGGAGCCCGTGTACCTGGTGTGCAGGGGAGAGAGTGCGCGGGAAGCGCTGGAGACGATCTATGGTGCGGCGCGGGCTGGTGAACCTGGAGGTGACGCCCCGGTCGCGGGGAACTGAGTCACGGCTCGCGAGCGAATACTCACAGAGGGAGACGACTCCATGAACCCCCACGGCTTCCAGTTCGGTCTTGGCGGAGTGTGGCAACTGTCTGATGCGAAGACACGGTCGATCTGCGCCGAAAACCCGGACGGCGCGCCCGGTGCCGGTGCCCGGGAGGTGCCGCCGCCCGGTGAAGGCCCGGCCGGCTGGCTCGGCAAAGGCTGGAAAGTGCGGCCCTGCATTACTGTCCCGGCAGGGCAGACCGTGACGCTTGCGGATATTAGTGGCTCCGGGATGATCCAGCACATCTGGATCACCGTCACTGAAGCCGCTTACCGCGACTGCGTCCTGCGGATGTACTGGGACGGGGACGATACGCCATCGGTGGAAGTGCCGCTGGGTGACCTGTTCTGCTGCGGCCACAGCTTGCGGGTGAAGATCAACTCGCTGCCTATCGCGGTCAACCCCAGCGGGGGCTTCAACAGCTACTGGCCCATGCCGTTCAAGTCCGGCGCGCGCATCACAGTGGAGAACCAACGGTGGGAGGACATTGGCGGTTTTTTCTACCAGATCACCTATGCCGAGGCGCCGATGCCCGACGACGTTGCGTACTTCCACGCCCAGTGGCGGCGGTCCATGGGCACCCGCGAGTACCCGGAGCACGTGATTCTGGATGGCGTGAAGGGCAAGGGACAGTACGTGGGGACATAC
>JAGPGE010000144.1 GCA_018056145.1 Armatimonadota bacterium | reverse complement strand
GCTGCATGCCATGAACACCGGCCACGACGGCTCGCTGACCACGCTCCACGCCAACTCTCCGCGCGATACGCTGGCGCGTCTCGAGACCCTCGTACTCATGGCCGGCACAGAACTGCCGGTCAAGGCGATCCGCGAGCAGATCACCTCCGCCATCGACCTCGTGGTTCAGCAGACCCGCCTGCGCGATGGGAGCCGCAGGATCTCGCACATAACCGAAGTGCAGCGCATGGAGGGCGAGAGCATCGTCTTGGAGGATATCTTCCGCCTGGAACGCCAGGGCGTAGGGCGCGACGGACGGATCCTGGCGTACCACAGGCCAACGGGAGTTCGCCCGCTGTTCATGGAACAACTCGCCGCGGAGGGTCAGGACCTTCCCGCGGACATCTTCCTGCCCGACTCCTGAGACAGGGCTCGGCGCCAACTGGCCGTACTGAAGCGGCCGAAGGGGTTGACGCGCAATGCTGCCGCCTGCCGTGTACATAGGGCTCATCGTGCTGTTCGGGGCCGGCACCGTGGGCGCCTTGATCTGGCTTCTCGCCGGTTCTTCGAGCAGTGGCCGTGACCGCCTGGCTGCCCTAGCGCCCGCGCAGTCAACCAGCGAGGAGAGCGGGACCACTGTCGGTCCGCGGGCTGACGCCGTTCCTGCCCTCACTCGCGCGCTGCAGGAAACTGACTGGTGGCAGGACATGCAGCTCCAGCTCATTCGCGGCGGGTGGATGCTGCGTCCTTCCGAGTTTGTCGCGATCTCCGCGGGTATCGGACTCGTGGCCACCGGGCTGTTCGCCCTCGTGCTCGACAATGTCATGCAAGGGCTTGTGCTGGGAGCCGTCGTCGCAATGGTCCCGTACGCGGTCCTCAAGAGTAACCAGCAGAAGCGCCTCGCTGCGCTCACGGCCCAGGTCCCCGACGCCCTGGACATGCTCGCGGGATCGATGCGCGCCGGCTGCGCTCTGCTGCGCGCGATGCAGGTTGTGCGTTCCCAGATGCATCCGCCAATCGCCGAGGAGTTCGGGCGCGTCGTCGACGAAGTCAGCTATGGCGTCAATGTCACGGACGCGCTTGGGAATATGGTGGTCCGCACGGGCAGTTACGACCTAGAACTTATTGTGGCGGCGATCCAGACCCAGCTCACCGTGGGCGGTAACCTGGCGGAGATCTTCGACAACATCGCCGTGATGATCCGCGAGCGCGTCAAACTCATGGGCGAACTCCAGACGGCCACCGCGGAAGGCCGCATGTCGGCTCTTATCCTCCTGGCAATGCCCTTCGTTCTGGCTTTCGCCATCGCGGTCATCAGCCCCGGGTACCTGAACCCACTGTTCACGGAGAAGCTCGGGCTGGTCCTGCTGGGTGTGGGCGTCTTCCTGATGGTGGTCGGCTCGCTGATTATCCGCAAGCTGATTGACATCGACATCTGATGCGGCCGCGTGCTGCACTGGCCGCCGGTCGCTCTGGAGCTGGTCTGAATGCTCATCTTGTACGCCATTGCAGCGCTGATCTTCGTAGGCGTAGCGATCCCCATTGTGGGCATCTACCTGGAGAGCCGCAGCGTTCGGGTACAGGAGCGGATCAAGCGGCTCAAGCGCCCGCGTATTGCCCCTGGTTCGCCGATCGAGCAGGAACTCCAGCGATCCCTCTGGGAACGGGCCATCGCGCCGATGCTCAACGGTGTCGGGGAGGCTGTGCTGCGCGGGACTCCCGGTGGCGCGGTGGAGCAGACGCGCATGAAGCTGGAGATGGCCGGCAACCCCGCGTCTCTTGACGTGGCGACATTCATGGTGCTCAAGGCGATCTCGCTGGGTGTCGGCATCCTGTCCGCCGTCGCCGTGGTAACGCTCTGGAAGTTCGACAACCCCATGCTGGTCTACACCGCGGGTGGCTTCCTCATCTTCGGCGGCATGGTGATCCCCGATTCCATCCTTGATTCCACCATCAAGCAGCGTCAGTACCAGATCACCAAGAGCCTGCCGGACCTCATTGACCTGCTCGTTGTGAGCGCTGAGGCGGGAACCGGTCTGGACGGTGCGCTGGCCGAGGTTGTCCGGCGCAAAGAAGGACCGCTGCCTGACGAGTTCGGTCGCGTCCTTACCGAAATCCGTCTGGGCAAGCGCCGCCAGGAAGCCTGGCAGGACATGGCGAACCGCTGCGGCGTGGACGACGTGCACAACCTTGTCGCTGCTCTGCACCAAGCCGAGGAACTCGGAGTGAGCATCGCCAACACGCTCCGCGCCCAGTCGGACTCGCTGCGAACGCGGCGGAGCATGCGCATCAAGGCAGCCGCTGCCACACTTTCCACAAAGATGCTGTTCCCCATGATCTTCTGCATTTTCCCGGCGCTGTTCATCGTGGTTCTCGGCCCGGGCCTCATGTCAATCACGAAGGGCTTCGAAGGCATGGGGTGGTAGGCGGGAACTAGGCCAATCTTGAATGCAGGTGGTCTATCGGCTGACCAGTTTGGTCCTTTAGGATATATTGACTAAACACCATGTAATAGCCTACTATAGCCTCAAGGCAAACTCCAGACACGTCTCGCTCTGCGAGACGTCTGACTTGGCACGGCAAGGGTATAGGGACGCCAGATCTGGCGGGAATGCGGTTGGGGGCCTTCCTGCCCGACGACGGCCTCTCCCCACTGTTGGGTCCAGCCCGGCCACTATGCGAATTCTCGTGACGGACGTCGATGCACGATCCGCAAGTGTCGCCGCGGATGCGCTGCGCCTTCACCACCCCGAGTGGGAAATCGCGGCGTACACCGTGAGCGGCAGTGCGGTTCCACCTGTCGAGGATTGGGACCTGGTCATCTGGGACCTGGCTGCGGGCGAGGACCTGCCTGACGGCAAGCGCGGTTGCACCGTCCTGTGGGCTGGCGAGGACCACCGAGATCGACTCTGCGCCGCCCCGAAGTCCAGTGATCTCCCTCGCTTGCTGCGCTCGGGACGGTGGACGGAGACCCTCCTCGAGGTGGTTCGCCGGGTGGCGCCTGCCTGTGAGCAAAGCGCAACGTCGGCCTCCCAGGTGGGGAGGCAAGCTGCCGACTGCCTGTGCACTGCGAAGGACCTTCCCACCGCACTGGCCCAAGCGGTCTCGGCCGCCGGCCAGGCAGGCGGCTACCATGTGGGGCTGATCGCGATCCTTGACACCGAAACGGGGGAACTCGAGCACTACGCTTCCGGCCTGTCGGATGATGCCGGGCAGGAGATCGCGGAGGCAGTGCTCGCGGAACTCACCGCGGAGACGCGGGACGCCCGCGCCCGTTCGGTCCTCATCGAGCGTACCAGCGATCTTGGCGGAACTCCCGAAAGCGTAAGGTTGCGTCACGCATACGAGAAGCGAAGCATCGTCGGCCATTGCCGCGTGGTGCTCACCCTTGGGGAGACCGTGGTGGGGGCCCTTGTGCTCGCGACCACCCAGTTCCGGGACTGCACGACGGACGAGGCGCTGCGGCTCACCGAACTGGGTCTCGAGACTGCGCTCGCGGTCTCGCGCCTGGTATACGCGCGTCTCGACGCGCGCAATCGGCACGAACGCGCCAGACTGCTGGAGGCCTCCGCATCCCTGGGCGCAGGCAATGATCTGGGTTCTGTACTCCGGGCTATCGCACGCAGCGGGCAGGACGTGGCCAATGGTGTGGACTGCGCGATTCGCGTGCTCGCGGAGGACAGGCGACGGTTCACCGCCGTCCACTGCGCCGAGCCCCGAGATCCGGCATGCACGGACGACCCGCTGGAGGCCTCGGACCTCGAATGGCTGGCGGTCAATGCCGGGGAGACGGCGGTGAAGCCGGGAGTCGGCGGGACCGGGCCATCTGTGGCGATCCCGATCAAGCTCGATCGTCAGCCTGTAGGCACGCTGTACCTAACACGGCGCTCGGGAACCGGTTTCCGGGCCCACGAGATCAGCGCTCTGAGCTTCCTGGCGGCCCAGGCAGCGGTGGCCATCCACAATGCCAACTTGTACGAGATCGCCAATCGGCGAAGCCGTCATATGGAAGTGGTGGCTGCCCAGGCGTGGCAGGAGGAGGCGCGTGCCCGCGCTCTGTTCGAAGTGGCCACCGCGGTAACCGAGAAGATGGACCTGCCGGATATCCTGGCGACGGTGACCAGCAGCGCCTGCACCGAAGTCGGCTTTGAGCGCGCCAGGATCTACCTCACCGACCATGAAAAACAGGTGCTGGTGGGGCAGATGGAGGCGCGCGCCAACGCAGATCCCACGCCCCTGCTGGACCAGGCGATCCCGCTGCACCAGGAGTCCGATCATCCGTTGGCGCAAGCTGCGATGGGTTCGGCGCCGTACGTCATCGAAGGCATCACCCATCCCGAACCGGACGATGGGCGGGCGGAGGAGCGGCTGCTGATCCCGCTGGTCGGGCAGGGAATACTGGTGGGGCTCCTGGTGGCCGATAATCCCGGCAGCGGGAACCCGGTCTCTCCCCAGCGAACCCGGCTCCTACACTCTCTGGCGGGACTCGCAAGCGTGGCCATCGAGCGCGCTCGCGTGGACAAACTCCGGGGCACCCTCATTTCCTCGGTGTCCCACGAACTGCGCGCACCGCTGGCGTCGATCCGCGCCTACAATGAGTTGGTCATGGGCGGCGACGTGGGCGAGGTGAACGACGAACAGAAGCTGTTTCTCGGGCGCGTGGAGCGGGCATGTGACCGTCTGGAGCGACTGATCCAGGACCTGATGAACCTGTCGAAGCTCCGCACCGGCGACGTGTCCATCAAGAAAGCGCCGGCGGACCTGGCCAATGTGATCCGCGGTGTGCTTGATACCATGCACCCCAAGGCGGCCAATGCCGGCGTGACGCTGAACTTCCATGAAGAGGCCAAGCTGCCCATGACGATGACCGACCAGGGGCGGCTCGAGCAGGTCCTGACCAATCTGGTTGACAATGCGATCAAGTTCAACGAGGCCGGCGGCACGGTTGACGTGACGCTGGCTCAGGACGGGATGAGTGCGGTCATCAGTGTAGCGGACGACGGGCCCGGGATCCCCCGCGCAGCCCAGAGCATCATCTTCGAGGAGTTCCAACACGGCACCGACGAACGTTCCCGCGCCAAGGAGGGCGCCGGCCTCGGTCTGGCCATCGCTCGCCGGGTCGTGGGAGTCATGGGAGGAAAGCTGTGGCTGGAGAGCGAAATGGGCAAGGGGAGTACTTTCTACGTCTCTCTGCGCCTGGAGCCCGTCGACGGAATCCAGGCGGATAGCACCGATTCATGACTGGCTGCCGGAGTCTGCGGCACACAGGGTGAAGCCAATGAACAGCCGTAAGATCCTCATCATCGACGACGACGAGCTTCTGGTCGGCGCGATCCAGAAGAAGTTTGAAACCGCCGGGTTCGATGTGAGTGTGGCCACGACGGGAACCGTGGGACGGCAGCTCATCGAGCGCGACAAGCCCGATCTCATCGTGCTCGACCTCGCCCTGCCCGACGATGACGGGACCGACATCTGCCGCGACACCCGGGCCTCAAGCGGCATCCCGATCATCATGCTCACCGGGCGCGCGGAAGAGACCGACAGGATCGTGGGTCTCGAACTGGGGGCCGACGACTATGTGACGAAGCCCTTCAGTCTCAGCGAGCTCGTGGCCCGCGCGCGCGCGGTTCTGCGGCGGACCGAGCCCAAGCGCCAGGTGCAACAGGCTGAAGAGCCCACGCTGCTCGAGGGCAACGGCGTGCGCGTGAACCTTCGCGGACATGAGGTCCTCGTGGATGACGAGCCGGTCTCGCTCACACCCACCGAGTACAAGCTCCTCGTCGCCCTCATGAAGCACAAGGGCGAGGTGCTCAGCGCCGAGAAGCTCCTCGAAGCTGTCTGGGGTTACGACGAGTACGACACCCACCTGGTGGAAGTTCACATCGCCAATTTGCGGAGCAAGATCGAGCCCGATCCGAAGAACCCCGAGCGCATCCACACTCTCCGCGCATTCGGCTACCGCTTCGGGTAAAGGCAGATCGCGAGACACGCGAACGGGCCGCCCCGTCATGGAGCGGCCCGCTTGTTGTTGTCCGGGATATGGCAGGCGCGGGCGCTATCGCCCAGCGAGGACCTTCAGGATCGCCTCGCGCCGGTCCAGCAGCGTCTCCGGCAGGCGGTCGAAGTACTGTGGGTGCACGAACACCCCGGGTACGGGGTCCAGCAGCCTCTCCAACTCCTCAGCCCGTTCTCCCGAGATCCTCCCGCGCGCGATGGCGTCCTTCGCTGCCTGCATCAGCGCCAGATCTTCCAACCCGTCACGCACCAGTTTCAGCCGCAGGGAGGGGATCGTCGGCCCCCCGTCAGGGCCGGGGTAGACGATCCAGCCGTTCCCGTTGTGCACTCCGGCGTACGGGTAGGGCGAGAGCTTGTCGCTGAGCTCCAGCGTTTCCCAGAAGTCGTCACCGAAGGTGTATGCATCGCCGGACCACAGGAAGACCGCCTTCGCGCCGAGCGCCTGGGAGACCCACAGGGCCAGCCGCTGCTCCAGCGCCGGGTTGTCGATCTGCATGTTCGGCGCATCCACGAGCGGCGCCCGCATCTGCCAGCGCACGGGCAGGTGGCAGTAGTAGTGCCACAGTTGCGGCTGTTTCAGACTTGCATGGCGCTTTAGGTCATATCCGCTGGCGGAGATGTCGGTCATCCACGCGTCCACGCCCTCCGCCATGTTCTCGTGCCAGTCGGACGCAACGTACACTCCGATGCCCGGGAACTTCTCCCGCATCTTCCGGGCGAAGGGGACATTCTGCTCGCGCCACGTCCTCTCGTCCGGCTCATCGAAACTGTAGACCCAGGTGTTTTCGAGCCAGCCCTTCTCCTTGAGGTGCGCGTACAGGCTCTCGAACTTCGCATCATCGCCGCGCGGCGAATCGACCTCAAACATCCACTGGCCTCGTTCGGCGAGGAAGGTGCGGAGGTCGTCAAATGCTGAAGGATTCGCCGGATCCCAGGCACCTTTGAGGGCGTCCACGGGTACCACATGGTGGTCCAGGACCAGCCCGCAGTGCTGCCGGAATTGCTCGGGCGTCATCTTCCCGCGTCGGAACCACGCGACAAACGGGTACGCCTTGGGCTCCAGACTAAGGCCGGGGACCACCTGGATCGGGACCACGGCACGAGCGGTCTCATTGCCCGAGGTCAGGCTGACGCGGCACTCGATCCTGCCGCCGGGATGGTCGGCCGGGAGCGCGACGTCCACCCAGAAGGCGCCACAGTCGAGGCCCTCCAGTGGCAAAGTGTCTTCGCCCTCGAGCAGCGGGTCGGGCCAGCGCTCCGGGCTGTAACGGGGATATGCGGCAGCGTCGGATGTCTTCACGAACACCTGCCGGTATACCGTCACCCTGGCGCCGGGCGCATCCACCTGCACCCGGTACTGGGCTCGCGGCGCGCCCATGCGGGGGAGCGCAACCACCTGGAAGCCCTGCGTCTCCCCCGCGGCTGCCCAGCGCTCGCGTGCCACCAGCTCGCGCTCCGCGCCGGCAACCGTGGTCTCTCCGCGGAACCAGTACTTCACAGGCCAGATCTTCACGAGGTCATGGGTGATTCCCAGCAGGAAGGGAGCGTTCGGCTTCTCGGCGAAGTGGGCCTGGAAGCGGGCGAGCTGGTCGCTGAAGGCCAGGCCCCACGGGTCAACAGTATCCAGCAGCGCCTTTTCGGCCTCGGGCACATCAGGCGGGGCAGCCTCGGACAGGATCGCCAGAGGCAGAATCAGCGCAAGCACCAGCATAAAGACAAGGGACTCCATGTGCATGACCTCCCGTGTGGTTCCGGCGCGCCCACCTGTCGCGTCGCGGTCCCACGGACATTGCGGGGAGGTTCGGCGCGGCGGGGACGCAGTCCTCTTTGGAGGACCAGGGAGTGTTCACCATCACCAGTTTCCTCGACCTTGCCAGAGCACGGCGGAGTGTCCGGACATACCTTCCCGATGCAGTGCCTGAGGATCTCCTGCTTGAGCTTGTCGAGGCCGCACGCTGGGCTCCCAGCGCCGTGAACACCCAGCCGTGGGAGTTCATCATCATCACCGACCCCTCCGTGAAGGAGGCGGTCGGGAACAGCGCGCGCTACTTCGGCCTGGGCTGGCCCCACATTCACGACGCCCCGGCGCTCATCATGGTCTGCGCCCGGAGAGTCACGCCTTTCACGCGTGACGACTGCATCTTCGCGGGTGCCAACATCATGCTGGCCGCCGCGGACCGTGGCCTGGGGACATGCTGGATCGGGGGCTTCGACGAGAGGAAGATGCGGGAACTGCTGTCGATCCCGTCAGACTGGATTCTGCCGGGCTTCTGCACCGTCGGGTACCCGGCAGGGGAAACACAAGCGCCGCCCAAGCGCGCCCTGGACAGCATGGTTCACCATGACACCTTCAAAGGCGCCGGTCTGCGCCTGCCTCATCTGCGGGGGCCGCTGGAAGTGCTCGGCCGGCTTCTTCGCATGCAGGGCCGGAGGCGAAGGCGCGACTGACCGCCCGGCTACTGGGTGTCCTTGGTCTCCTGAGTGAGCGCCGGCCACTGCTTCTGGTCGCCCGTGTAGCCGCAGTCGCCGGGTTCCAGCAGTCGCTGGCGAATCTCCTCCTGCGACGTGTCCAGGATCTCCCCGTCCACACTGATGATCCGCGGCGTGACGAAGATCACCAGTTCGCTCTCAACGCTGCTGGTTGTCTGGCCCTCGAACAGCGCGCCCAGTATGGGGATGTCGCTGAGGATCGGGATTCTGCGGCGGGTGGTTTCCTGCTGGGTCTGGCGCAGGCCGCCGATGACGATGGTCTCGCCATCGCGCGTGCGGACCGTGCTGGTGGCCTCGCGGGTGCTGAGAAGAGGCAGGCCGGTAGCCGGGTCCACCTCGCTGATGTTGCTGACCGTCACGCGGACGTACGTGGTTATCTCGCCGTTGCCGCCGGTCCAGGGGCGGACCTCCAGGTTCACGCCGACCGGTACAGCATCGATGCGCTCCTGGGTGGTGCCGCTGGACTGGTACTGCACGAGGATGAACCGGTCCTGGCCGATGAAGATCTCCGCGGGCTTCCCGTTGACCGCGGCCACGCGCGGGTTCGACTGGATCCGCGCCTTGCCCTCGGTCTGTAGAGCGATCAGGGTCCCCGCGAGCTTCGCGGTGTTCGCGATCACGCCGCCGGTGAGGCCACCCTCGACGGTGTCCTCGTACTGCAGAACTCCGGTGGCGCTGCTCACCCCGAGCCGCTCGTGGTGGCTGGTGTAGAGCGCGGTGATATCCCGCTCGTAGTCTCCGGTTCCCGTGAGCTCGACAGCCACCACCTCCACCATGATGAGCGGCGGCGGGAGGTCGACGCTCTTGAGGTCACTCCCGATCTTGGCCAGCATCTGGTCGGGCGCGGTAGCGACCACGGCGTTCTGTTCCTCATTGGACTGCACGTACTTGACCAGGAAGGATGGCAGCAGCTCCTTGGCGTCCTCCGCGCGCAGGTACCGGACGGGGAAGGAAGCGGTTCCGCTGCGGTTGTACGTGGTGAGGTCGCGCGGGACGCCTTCGCTCAGCATGGTTACGTCGCCCTTGGACGAGAGCGCAAGACCGTAGCCGGCCGCGATGGCGCGTATCGCGTCCAGTGGCGCCATGCGGGTGAGGTTCGCGTTCACCTTGTGGGTGACGGCATCATCAACGGTGATGTTCAGTCCGGCCTGCCTGGCGATCTCAGCGACCACGCGGTGGATGTCGGCCCTCAGAGCGCGCACGGTGACCAAATCATCGCGCACGTCCACGGATAGGACCTCGTCGGTGGCGTCCTTGCCCTCTCCCTTACTCTTCGCCTCCCCATTGTCCGACCGCAGCGGCGCGTCAACCGTGAGCACGAATGTGCGCTCGTCCGTGCTGCTGCGGCCCTTGAAGTTGCTGCGTTCGGAAAGCGTGACCTCCATGACCACGCCAATGCCCTGCGGAGCATCCTGGGGCGTGTAGAACATGACGGTGCCCACAGGCGGCGTGTCTACATCCAGGTAATGCTGGTCCAGCTTGAGACGCGCATTCGTGAAGGTGACGCTGATCAAGTCCCGCTTGCCCTGGTCATCGCCCCAGGTCCAGTCCCAACGCAGGATGCCGTCGGACTTCACTTCGATCTGAACCGCGTTGGAGACCGCGCTGCAGTTGACCTCGGTGATGTAGCAGTAGGCTTCCGCTAGGGCGCTATTTGCGGTGAAGATTCCGCACACCAGCATCGCGAAGCTTAGGACGGCTTGTGTTTTTCGCATGATCTCGTCTCC
>JAGPGE010000143.1 GCA_018056145.1 Armatimonadota bacterium | reverse complement strand
CACACGGAGGGACAGCACGCGGCGCCCGAGGATGCTCTCGGAAAGGTCGCGCCGAACAGTCTCAACTTCGGGGAGTTCGGGCATGATGTGGTGGCCCGGTGCGGGCTACTTGCCGTCTTTGCTCTGATCCCGCAGGCGCCGCCGGAGTCTGGCCTCGATCTTCTCCGGCAACCGGCGGATCTCCAGCGGCTGCGGGTTGTGTGCGGGCGCCGCTTCGGGAGCGGGCCCCGCTGCGCTCTGGCGCAACTGGTACATGCGCCCCGGCGGTTTGGGTTCGTACGGCTCACGCTGCAGCAGATCGTGCAGGATGCACATCGCGGCTTCCTTGTCCGGGATCTTGCCCCGGGTGTCGATCTCGCCGCCGCCGGGTTCGTACGGTGGTAGCGGAGAGCCCACGCACGAGGGGCACCCTTCATCGCAACCGCAGCGGGTGATGAGGTCCAGGGCCGCGGTCACAACCTGCTCAACGATCTCGAAAAGGCGCTCCGAGTAGCCCACCCCGCCAGGGAAGCGGTCATAGATGAAGATCGCAGGCGAAGACAGGTTGCTGGAATCCACCACCGAGCCAATGTCCGCCGGGTCGCACATCACGTAAGCCGGGAGCACGCCTGCCATGGCGTTGGAGATGCCCAGGAGGCCCTCGTCGGGGATGCGCCCGTACTCGCGCACCTTCTCTAGAACGTGACGAGGCGGCATGAGCCAGAAGGCAACAGTATCCAGGTCGATCGCGGGCAGGTCAAGATTACCGAAACCGATGGAATCGCTCTCGTAGAACTTGATCTTGCGGAACATATAGACGAGATCGGTGACTTCGGCCGGCCCGTTGCCGATCTCGCTGATGCGCCACCGCGAGGTGACCGGCGGCTCGTCCGGGTCCTCCACCAGCTTGATGGAGGTCTTGTCCACGGACATCGTGAAGTAGTCGATGTCCCGCTTGCGCACGTAGGCGATGCGCTGGGTCAGGTTCAACTCTTCGACGAAGTAGGTCTCGCCGTCGTGCATGTAGATGGCTTCGCTATGAAGCTGCGTGAAGGCCCCCCACTCGTCCATTTCGCCGATGACCTTGCCGCTGTCCAGTTCCTGGATCACATAGTTGTGCTCGTCGGCTGACCGCAGGCTGACATCCCCGGCCGGATATGCCGGACCGCGCCAGAACCAGCGCCCGTTGATCTCCTGGACCTCGCGTCGGTCCAGGATGATCTGCATGATCCCGCCCAGGTATTCGCCGAAAAACTCCACATCATCGCCAGTGACCGGCAGCTCCTGGGTCGCGCAACGCGCATGGCCGTAGAGGATATACGGGTTCTCCTGGTCGATAATCGCCTCTTCGTGGGGCTGGTCGAAGAAGTACTCGGGATGCTGCATGAGGTACTGGTCGATCGGGTCCTCGCGGGCGATGAGAATCGCCACTGAATCATCCTGCTTGCGCCCGGCGCGCCCCGCCTGCTGCCACGTACTCGCGATTGAGCCGGGATAGCCCACCATGAGACACGCGTCCAGGGAGCCGATATCGATGCCCAGCTCCAGCGCATTGGTCGTCGTCACGCCCATCAGTTCGCCTTCGAACAGCCGGCGCTCGATTTCCCGGCGCTCCGAGGGCAGGTAGCCGCCCCGATATGCGCGCACCACGTTGGCCAGCCGACGGCTGCGGTGCTCCAGTTCATCCTGCACGTACCGGTAAAGGATCTCCGCGGTGGTCCTTGCCCGCACGAAAGCGATGGTCTGAACCCTGTAACGCTCGATGAGGTCGCACATGAGCCACTGGGCTTCGCTGTTGGCGCTGCGGCGAGACAGCCGGGCGGCATCCACATACGGCGGGTTCCATAGCACGAACCGCTTGCGTCCCCGGGGCGACCCGTCATCGTCCACCAGGCGCATCGGGCGGCCCACGATGGCCCCCGCGTGCTCTGCGGGATTGCCGATGGTTGCGCTGCAGCAGATGAACACCGGGTCGGCGCCATAGTGCCGGCAGATTCGCCGCAGTCTGCGAATCACGTTGGCCACATTGCTGCCGAAAATGCCTCGGTACGCGTGGACTTCGTCGATCACCACGAACCTCAGCGCCTGCAGGAAGTGGGCCCAACGTGCATGGTTCGGGAGGATGCCGCTGTGGAGCATGTCGGGATTGGTGAGAATGATGTTGCCTTCGTCGCGCAACTGCTTGCGAAGGTCTCGCGGCGTGTCTCCGTCATAGGTCCCGGCGCTGATGGGCAGGTCCGGTCGGGCTTCACGGTAGCGCTTCAGGGTTTTGAGCTGGTCCTGTGCAAGGGCCTTCGTGGGGAACAGGTACAGCGCCCTCGTCGTCGGGTCCTCAAGCAGGGCTTCGAGCACCGGGACGTTGTAGCAAAGGGTCTTTCCGCTGGCGGTGGATGTGACAACGACGAGGCTGTCGCCCTCCCGCGCCGCATTCACCGCGGCGGCCTGGTGGGTGTAGAGCCGCTGGATGCCCTCGGCCGCGAGGGCTTCAGCCACGGGCTCGGAAAGCGGCCGCGGGAGGTCGGCGAAACGTGCTTCCCGGGCGGGTAACTGCTCCACCCACACGATCTGGTTGCCGTAATGCCGGCCGCTGCGTATCTCGGACAGGAAGCGTTCGACGTCCAAGTGCTGCGATTCTCCTTGCCCGGCGGCGTGTGGCCGCTTGCGGGCGATGGTGTTCAGTCCGGCTCAGCGGCGGCGGCCGCTTACAGGGGGCAGCTTGTCTGAAACATCCGGCGGCTGCTTCTCGTCCAGGGATGGCTTACCGCCACGGGCCTCATCCTCGGCCCTGCGCCGGGCTTCCATCATCAGCTCGCTCTCGCTGAAGCCCTCGTTGAGCCGCTTCAGGCGGTTCCGAAAGATAGCGACAAGTGAGACCGCGGACACCACGTAGAGCGGATAGCGGTAGAACCCAGGTGCCCAACCGACAAAGACCACAGGCCACCACAGGACGATGATCGCGATCATCGTGAGCCATTCCAGCAGTTCGACACGTGTCATGACATGAACCTCGCGCCCGCGGACGGGGCAGTTAGAGCACCGGGGAGTGTGTAAGTAGACTATAGGTGAATGAGCACAGGGCGTCAACTTCCGTGGGATGGCGGTGAAACGCGGGGTGCGGCCCCCAATCATGGGATTGAAGGAGGCTTCTTCCGGGTAACATGTTAGTTTAACAAAGCATGCTGTCGAGCGGTCTTTCACAATCGTGCCGAGCGGGCCCGTCCCGTTTTGCCGCGGTCATCTGTCCGCGAACGTCCGCCGACTGGGGGCTACTGGGATGCAGAGGGACATTCTGCGACTGATGCGCTGGAAAGACATGCATGCCACAATATGGACGGCCGTCATCTGCGTCGCGCTGGCTATAGTGCTCGCCGCCGTCACCGAATCCCCGGCAGGGCGCTGGACAGTACTCGTGCTGTTTGGCGGCATCGGCGTCGGCGCAGCCGTCTCCATCGTAACCAGGGCGCGGTTCCGCTACCGTGAGCTCTGCAAGGGTCACTGCCCAAATCCCTTGTGCCACGGCGTTGTTGTCCAAAGCGAGAACTTCTCGCGCGACGTGGTCGTCTGCCCAGTGTGCGGGCATGTCTGGCCGGCCCTCAGTCACATGGAGTTCAAGACGACGTCACGACAGTGGTAGCAGCGGCGCAGGCACAGTCAGGTCGCGGCGTCCTCCGGGCGCCGATATCTCTCCTTCGGTGGACGCTCAGGCGCCTATCCCGAAGGGTGCGAGGGTTTCCACAAGCTCAGAGATGCTGAAAGGCTTGCGGAGACAGGCGCATGCCCCCTCTGCGAGCAGGTTGGCTGTAACCTCGTTTTCCGCACGCCCAGTGATGATCACCACGGGCGGTGGGCAGTCCAGTTCCCGCGCGGCCTCAAGCACCGCTCTCCCCCCGCCATCCGGCATGAGCAGATCACACAGGACCACGTCAAAGTGACCCTGGGTCAGTGCCTGCAGAGCTTCTTGCGTACCCCCAACGGGCACCACCGTACATCCGCGCGCAGACAGCGCGTCAGCCAGGAGTTCGCACAGGTCAAGCTCATCATCCGCAAGCAGAACACGCAGTCCTTTGGTCTCCGCCTCAGCGGCCCCTGCCTGCGGCTCTGAAGTGGGCGCCAGATTGCTTTCACCCGCAAGCGCCCTGAACCGAAGCTCGAATGTTGTTCCGGCCCCGACCTCGCTCTCCACGGTTATCGTGCCGCCATGTGCTTCCACTATGCCGTGTGATACGGACAGGCCCAGCCCCGTCCCTGGCAGGTCACCGCCGCCGAGACTACCCTTGGTGGTGAAGAACGGCTCAAATACATGGGGCAGATGCTCGGGGCGGATGCCGATGCCGGTGTCGGTGACGCGCACCACGATCTCGCCCTCTCCCGCCGCGTTCTGCTCGTAGAATGTGTTCAGTTCGAGAGAACCGCCCGGGGGGGTGGCATGGCACGCGTTGATGATGAGGTTGAGGAAAACCTGCTCAAGCTGGCCGATGTCCCCTGCCAGGCGTTCGCGCCCGGTTGTGTAGAGGCGGCGCACCTCAAGCCCGGCATTCTGCAGCTCGCGGGAAGCCATGTTCAGCGCCGCGTCCAGCGCATCCTCAACCGCTATCGCGCGCTTTATTGGCGCCTGAGGTCGCGCGAAGCTGGTGAGGCTCGTGCAAATGTCTGCGCCGCGCTCGGTGGCCTTGAGGGCCACCTCGGCAAGCTTCTGGTAGGCAAGCGGGTCCCCCGTCCCGATTGCCAGTTGTGCCCTGCCGCTGATGATCGCCAGCAGATTGTTGAACTCGTGGGCGACTCCTGCCGCAAGCTGGCCCACAGCGGCCAAGCGCTGAGCGGCTTCGGCGCGCCTGCGCTCGGTGATGTCCTTCACAACAGCAAAACTGCCGGTACTCCGGCCTTCGGCATCAGTGGTTCCCCTGGCGTGGAAAACCACTGGGATCCGCCGGCCCGAGCGGGACACCAGCGAGAGCTCAAACTCCCGGTGCTCATCGGCGGAGCGTGGCTCGCGGATCCACTCGGCAAGACACTCGCGGCTGAGTTCATCGCAGAAGCTGAGCGCGTCGGCGCCGTGGAGTTCAGCGGGGCCAGATTCCAGCATCTCAGCAAACGCCGGGTTCGCGTACTGAACAATACCCCCTTCATCCATGGCCAGGAGGCCATCCGCCATGCTCTCAACCAGATTGCGGTACCGGACCTCACTCGCCCGGAGCGCCTCTTCAGTGCGCTTGCGGTCGGTAATGTCCATCAGGATGCCCAGGGACCCGAGGTGCTTGCCCGTGACCGGATCAGACAGCCGGGTTGCACTGTCGCTGAGCCACCTGAGCTCGCCCCGCGCAGTGCGGACAAGATGGTCCACGCGGTAGCGCGGGATCACGCCCTGCTTGAACTGCGCCGTGTACTCCCGCAGATCCTGGGGCGCGTCTGGGTCGGCGACGTGCGACTCGATGATCATGCTCTCGAACTGTGCGGGACTGAGCCTGTTGGCTGGGATTCCAAGAAGCGCGGCGATGCCCTCCCCCACGAAGTCATAGCGCTTGTCCGCGAAATTCCGGCGGTACGGGACGCCGGTGGCCGCCTCGATCGCGAGACGATGCAGCCGCTCGGACTGGGCAACCATCTCCTGGGCGTTATGCTGGGCCGTGACGTCACGGAAGACCCCGCCGACTATCGGGCCCGCGGCGGTCTCTAGGCGGAAGGGCGTGTCCTGGACAACGCGTCGCTGCCCGTTGACCTCAATAACCTGCTCCCGGCGTCCGTGAAGGTGTTTGGGTAGCTCACCGGTCGCCCGATACTTCTCGACGACCTCCTTGAGCCTGTCCACGTACCTCTCGCTCCGCACATCGGGATGCATGAGTCGCGCCTGCAGTTCCCAGACGGGGCGTCCGATGACCTCTTCCCTGCTGAAGCCGAGTGTGCGCGCTGCTGCAGGGTTGAACTGGACGATGTTACCCTCGACATCCGTGAAGGCGATGCCGTCCGATGTCTGCTCGAAGATGCTGCGGAAGAGGCGTTCGGACTCCACCAGTGCGTCCTCGGCATCGCGGCGCGCCTGGATCTGCTCCCACTGCCGTAGCGCGGCCTTCGCGAAGCGGGGGGTCTCCGTGAGCACTTCACTGCTCTTGACCCAGTAATCGACGGCGCCACGCTTCAGAGCGTCCACGGCCACTTCCTCGCTGCCCTGACTGCTGATGACCACCAGCGGGGGACCGTACCGGGGGTCGACATCCTGAAGAAGCGCATCACCATCCCCGTCCGGTAGACGCCAGTCCGCGATGATCAGGTCCGGCGTCTCCCGTGCAAGTGACGCGCGGGCCTCCGCGAGGCTGCTGGCGACGGTGATTCCGAATGGCTCCGCGGCTCTCTCGAAGGCGTCGCATATCAGCGCCACGTGAGCCTTCTCGTCCTCTACCAGGAGGATGTGGACCGGTTGCAGAGTCATTGTGCATCTCACCTCACGGAGTCGCCGGACCCGGCCGACCTGCCCCGGGCGGGTCGGCCGGCAACACGTCCGGGCGTCAGAACCGGCAGGGGGTCTCGCCTACCGGGAATGTGATCCGCTGCCCCGTCCGCTGGGACTCATACACCGCAAGGTTGAACTCCACGGCCCGGCGAGCTTCGGGCCCATCCACCAGCGGGCGCCCGGTCCCTTCGAGCCAGCTCAGGAAGGCCTCGATCTGGACCGCGTGCGCGCCAACACCGTCAGCAAGCCCCGCGGTCGGGTCTGCGGCGGATGTCTCGGCGGGCGCAGCCTGCTCGGCGAGACTGGGCTCGCCCTCCACGTCCCAATGAGTGATCTTGTCCGCCTCAATCACTACGTTCCCCCGCGAGCCGTGGACTTCCAGCCGCGTCGCCATGCCCTTGTAGGTCAGCGTTGTGCCCTGTAGTACCCCTTGGGCCCCACTGCGGAACTGGATGACAGCCGAGCCGATGTCCTCGGTCTCCATCTCGTGAGCCATGGTGGCGGCGTATGCGCTGAGGCTCTCCACCTCGCCCATCATCCAAAGAAGCAGGTCCACCCAGTGGACCGACTGGTTCATGAGCGCTCCGCCACCGTCGAACTCCCAGGTGCCCTGCCAGCGGTCGGTGTAGTAGCTCTGTTCACGCCACCAGGGGACGAAAGCGTTCCCGTAGTAGATCTTGCCCAGTCTGCCCTCTTCGATTGCCTGTCGCAGGGCCCGGTAGCTCGCGTATGCGCGGAATTGGTGCACCGCCGCGAGCTTCGTCCCGCTCTCCTCGGCGGCGCGGATCATCGCATCGATGTTCGCGAGGGTGACGTCGATGGGCTTCGTGACGAAACTGTGCTTGCCTGCCCGAGAGGCTGCGATGCTCGCCACATGGTGATGGCTGCTGGGCGTGGTGATGTGCACGTAATCGATGTCATCCCGAGCCAGCAGGTCGTTGAGGTCCGTGTACCAGGCCTCAGCACCATACTTTTCGGCCGCCGTGCGCGCCCGCTCCTCAATCACGTCACACGTAGCAACCAGGCGCACGTTGGGCACACGCTCAAGCGCCTGGAAATGGGTGGGGCTTATGACACCGCAGCCGATAAGTCCGACGCCGTGAGTCTTCGACATGGGCAAGCTCCTGTTTCACTATGCGTTAGGCCCGGTTCCGGGCGTCTTTCTACTCGAGCGTCGGCAGGGCGGCGAAGCTCTGGGCTTCACCAGTCGTGGCACAGCTCTGGAAAGACCCGGCGGTCAGCGGCGCCATGCGCTTGATGTGGTCCTCCAGCCGCTGCTTGAGTTCGGCTGCGACTTCGCGGTTGTCCGCCAGCACATTGGTCAGCTCTTCCGGATCATTCTCCAGGTCATACAGTTCGAACCGCGCGCCGGCATTCTGCGGCGTCTCGGTCCAGGGCTGCACGTAGTTCCACTTCACAGTGCGGATACATGCGTGGCTGCCGAAGGCGCTGACCACATAGTCGGGAGCGTCGCCTTCGCCCTTCGTCTGCGGCCAGATGTCCCGGCCCAGGCAGCGTTCGGGCACGTCCAGTCCCATAATCTTGAGACAGGTCGGCATGATATCCTGGTGCTGACAGAATCCGGCCACCCGCTGACCGGCCGCCTCACCTTTCGGATGCCGAATGAAGAGCGGCAGCCGCGTACACTGGTTGCGCAGGCGGTTGACGCCCTTGTGGATCTCCCCCTGCTCCCCCATCATGCAGCCGTGGTCGGAGGTGAACACGATCACCGTGTTATCCAGTATGCCCTTCGCCTCGATGCGGTCCAGCAGGTGCCCAACCCACTTGTCCACCAGCGTGACTTCGGCGGCGTACGCGGTCTTCACGTTGCGCACCTGCTGCTCCGTCATATGCTCCGTGGACAGCGGCGGGATGCAGCCGTCCATGCCCGCGTATTCCGGGTCATACAGCCGCGCGAAATCCAGCGGCGGGTCCCACGGCTCGTGGGGGTCGAAGCAGTCCACGTACATGAAGAAGGGATTGTCCAGGCTGTAGTCGTCCAGGTACTTCGTTGCCTGGAGCATCACCTTCGCGACGGAAGTGTCGGCGTCCGTCTGCCAGTCCTTGCGGTTGTTCAGGTGCTGGATGATCCACGGGCGGTCGCGCATGGGGCCCGCGCCGTACTTACACTCGTCCAGCAGTGCGCGGACGCGATCCGGGTCAGTGAGGGCATACGGGTCACCCTCCTGGCCACGAATCCAGAACCAGTTGTCGTATCCGCGGTGGAAGTTCTTTCCGGGCTTCATCATGTGGTACACGTCAGTGACGAAGCAGGAGTAGTAATCATACTGCCGCAGGTGCTCGGAGAGGGTGACATCCTCATCGAACAGGGGGTGCCAACCGGGCAGCTGCACCATGTCGCTGGCCTGGGCTCTGTAGGTGAAGGGGAAGATCGGGCGTCCGGTCTTGATCACCCGGCGGACAGGGATTGTCGGCAGACCTTCGGCGTAGGCGTCCGTGAAAACTGCGCTTTGTGAGGCGAGACGATCGAGGTTCGGGGTCTTGATCCATTCGTTGCCGTACGCGCCGAGGTAGTCCCACCGGAACGTGTCGCTGACAATGATGACGAGGTTCAAATCATCGGCTCCCTTCACAAGTGGATGTGATAGAGTTCCCGCCCGATGCGCCGATTCCTTGTGCGTACCGCAAGCGGACCTGTTGCCCGTCAGTCGAGCACCGGGGCGTAGCTGATGCTGAGGGTGTCGTCGGGGCCGCGCTGCACGACGATGTGCTTGCGCCACTCGTCGCTCCGCGCGGGGTAATCGGTGCGGAAATGGCCGCCGCGGCTCTCGGTGCGCAGAAGGGCCGCCTGGGTGATGAGCCGGGCCGCACGGATCATCATGGCCGTTTCCACTTCCTCCGGCTTCCCGGCCGCGGAGTGGCCAATCTGAAGGTGCAGCGCGTCCAGCTCATTGGCGGCTTCGGTCAGTCCTTCACCGTCGCGTAGAATGCCGACGTGGTCCCACATGAGATCGCGGACGCGGTCCCCCCAGGCGGGGTCGGCAACCAGGAGATCGTGTGCGGGCATGGAGGCGGCCGAGGAGATCTCGGCATCAGTGAGATCTGGCGCGCCAGCCATGGCCTTGGCCGAACGCGCGCCGAAGACCAGGCCATCCAGCAGTGAATTGGACGCCAGCCGGTTAGCGCCATGCACACCGCAACTGGCTGCCTCTCCGCAAGAGTAGAGGCCGGGCAGGGAAGTCTGGCCGTTCACATCCGAGCGGATGCCGCCCATGCAGTAGTGCGCGGCAGGCGTCACGGGGATGCGGAAGGTGGTCTCGTCCCAGATCCCGCGCTCCCTGAGTTCGGCGGTGATGCCTGGGAACCGAGCCTGGATCGTTGCGGCGTCGCCGATGGGGGTCAAGTCCAGGTAGACGTGGTCGGCACCGTCATGGTTCATCTCCGAAAGGACCGCGCGGGAGACTTCGTCCCGGGGCGCCAGGTCCTTGAGTTCCTCGGAATACCGGACCATGAAGGCCTCGCCGGCACGGTTGCGCAGCACAGCCCCCTCGCCCCGCACAGCTTCCGACATCAGGAACTTCGGATAGCCAGGCGCCGCCAGTGCGGTGGGGTGGAACTGGACGAACTCCAGGTCTTGCAGGCTTGCACCGGCTGCCCAGGCAACGGCCCAGCCGTCGCCCAGGGTCACGGGCGGGTTCGTGGTCACACGGTAGAGATTCCCTGCGCCTCCGGTGGCCATGAGAGTGCTGCCGCCGAGAATCCGCACGCGTTCGCCGGAGACGGAGTCCACCGTCTCAATGCCCACGCACTTGCCGTGTAGCAGGAGGATTTCGGTAACGAA
>JAGPGE010000142.1 GCA_018056145.1 Armatimonadota bacterium | reverse complement strand
AGGTGACACTGGGCAGTTCGAAGCTGATGTCATAGCGGTCGGGCGCAGTCTGACTCAGTTGAACGTCCGGCGAATGGGCGGCGCCTTCGGGAAGGCGGTTGACCGAGACTCTGAAAGGCGGAGCACCCTCGCCCTCCCACGGCTGCGGCAGTCGTGCGGTGATACTGACGCTTGCCCCGCGCCCGGCATCGACGCGCTGGCGTTCTGGCTCGAGTACCAGGCCCGACGCTGGCTCAAGGGTCTTCAGGCGCACGTCGTCGAACCAGATCGTGCCCTGGCCGAACGCCTGCAGCCGCAGACGGGCCATGCGGGCATCCAGTCCGGCGCTGGCGCGCAGGCGCAGTTCCTGCCAGTCCTGGCTGCCCACTGCGCGGCGCGTCTGCCGCCGGGAGATCAGCTTGCCGTCGGCATCCAGGAACTCGATGCGCAAGCCGGCCAGGAGCGGTGTCGAAGCCCCGTCACTCACCACCCATACCGCCACCTCGTAGTCCGCGCCGGGCTCGATGCTCTCGACCGTCTGCGCCAGTTCGGCGTTCTCGGTCCCGCGCCGGTTACCGATGCGCAGGCTCACGTTGCCCTCGCGGCTCCTCTGACGGTCGGTGACCACCAGGCCCTCGTGGCGCTGGAACAAGGCGGCGTCCCAGCCCGCCTGTCCGTCTTCGAAGCCGGGGTTGGCGAGCGTGGGCTCCACCGCGGCAACGGCACACGCCGTTAGCAGGGCGGATGCCGCCAGGATGATCTGGAGGACGGTTCCGGGCACGGTGTTCCGTGGGTTCGGCATCATTGGCTCTCGACTCCGGCGGCGACTGGCAGCATGTGCTCAGAAGTTGTCCACGCCGCTCCAGAATGTGTAATCGTGGGCATGCAGGAAGCGGATCATGCTCTCCGTGTCCGTGACCTGGGGGAATGCGCCACGCCCCGGGCCGATGTACTTCCACAGCCCCTTGTTGCTCTCACTCAGGTGAACCGCTGACGACTTCTCGCGCATTGCCGCCTGGCTGGGCGCCCACAGGTACGGGTCAAGGGCTACCTGCAGGTCCCGGTTCCAGCATCCGAAACGCACCTCACGGTCCGGCCACTGGCAGAGGATCGTCCCGACCGTGTCCGGCCCAGCGCCCTCAATCTCGCGCCTCCAGCCCAGTTCGGTCACCGAGCCTTCGCCGTCGGAGCGGAAGTACCCGATTGGCTCGCCGTCCCTTTCCACGAGGAAGAACGAGCGGGTGTTGTCTCGGAAGTACCCGCAGGTAACCCGGCGCGCCCAGTAGTCGGTGGAGCGGAGGAACGTGCCCGTCAGGCTCGCGTTGAAGCAGTCATAGACCGCCTGAAGGGCTGGGATATCCGCCGGAAACTGGGCCTGGCGCACTTCCGCCGGCGCTTCGGCGGGAAGATGGGCGGCTACGGCTGCCCCGAAAGCCGAGAACATGCGCCAGCCACTGCCGCCGTAGACCTCCTCGCGCCCGAACAGGAAGCTAAAGTCGAACTCGTTTTCGCGCATCCACTCGCAGGATGCGTCCAGCAGCGTGCGCACATATCCCCGCTTGCGGTGGTCGGGATGGGTGGCGACGCTCCCGATAGCGCCCACGCGCGCGGTGGTCCCGGCGCAGTGCATCTCGCGCCAGTATGCGGTGACGCTGGCGACCATGATACCGTCAGCGAACAGCACCTGGGTCTGCTCGGGCGAGTAGTATGGGTCATGGCTGGCCACATCCAGCCACCAGCGGCGGTCCTGCCCATCGCGGCTGTACTCGCGATAGGCGTCGAAAATGAGCTGATCGTGGACATCCAGTTCATCCGGGCGCAGGGCCCTGATCTCGATGGACATTGCCGAACTCCCTCCCGGCGGGTGTGCGGGCATATTACCTGCGTGGATGGGAGAATCCTCCTGCGCTGATGCGAGACCCGTGTTCGTGCCGGGGCGACTTGTGTTATCCTGATCGCACGTTGCGACGGCACCGCCCAGCGTACGAACCGGGACCTCGCATTCCTGGACCAATGTCGCCCCGATTTGGTTCCTTCGTGGTCGCGATAGAGCGCCGGCCGGGACGGTCGGCACACTATACCGGAGGCTCACAATGCCAAGCGTTCCATCCTACTTGTCCGGCTATGAAGACCTGTACGCCACGGACCCGCGCCAGGCCGCCGTGCAGTGGTTCCGCGAGGCGAGATACGGGCTGTTCCTGCACTATGGCCTTTACTCCCTGCTGGGGCGCCACGAGTGGGTTCAGTACCGCGAGAAGATCCCGGTGCACGAATACCAGAAGCTCATGGACGACTTCGACGCCGAGGGTTTCGACGCGAAGTACATCGCGGACTTCGCCGTCGATTGCGGCATGAAGTATGTGAACCTCACCACGCGCCACCATGACAGCTTCTGCTTGTTCGCTACCGATTACACCCCCTTCAACACACTGAACGCCTGCGGGCGGGACCTGGTGGCCGAACTTGCCGAAGCGTGCGCCGAGGCGGGCCTGGGCCTTTGCCTGTACTACTCACACGGTCGGGACTGGCGACACCCGCACGCGCCCAACAACGATGAGTGGGGCGGCGCGGCCCGGCCTGAGTATGATTCGCCCGAACCCGCGTATGTCACCGGGGAAGCCCACGACCTGCAGATATACCTGGACTTCATGACCGCGCAGATCACCGAACTGCTCACGAACTACGGGCCCGTGGCGGCGATCTGGCTGGATGGCATCGCGGTGCCCTTGTCGGGGGACCGGGAGAAGTTCCGCTGCCAGGAACTGTATGATCTCATCCACAGCCTGCAGCCGCAGGTGCTGGTCTCGTATAAGCAGGGGCTTCTGGGCACCGAGGACTTCTTCGCCCCGGAGCACAAGGCGGTGGACACTTCGGGGAAGCCGGGCGAGATCTGCACCACCATGGGTAAGGGTTGGGGCTACACCGAGGCGGATGCGGGAAAGCACAAGACCGAGGAGGAAGTCTGGGAGACGATCCGGTACGCGCGGGAGAACGGGTACAATCTGCTCCTGAACACCGCGCCGCTCGCGGACGGCTCACTGGACCCGGAGGATGAGCCCGTCCTGCGCGCGGTAGGGGAGAGACTGCGTCGGGAGGGCTTCCCGGGGGAGTAGGGGGCAGGGCCGGGAGATGAGCAGCCCGCCCATCGGTCAGGTGCGGGATGTGCGCGTCGTCAAGCGCACAGGGCCCCGCACCGTGTGTTGCCGGTGCGAGGTCGGCTGTGCGCCAGTGACGATCGGCGCTCCATCCCTTACGTATTGCGGTGCCGTTGGGTCCGGGCCGCTTCCTGACCGCTCGCGGAGCGGGCGACAGCCTATAGCCGGGGGCGGAAGCCACCGCAATCAGGGCCCACATGAGAACGACAAGAGCCCTGAAGGGGCGGCAGGCATCAGGCCGGGTTCTGTCGCCCCCATTCGGGGGCTCAGTACCACGATGGGGCCGGAACCCACGGGTTCCGTTTCGCTTCGCTCCACTCCACCCGTGGCTAATCCTGTGCCGCCCGCTTCGCGGGCTGTAGAGCATCGGTCCCACCCACCGATTCCGAACGCACCCCCCAAGCGCCTGATCGCCACCCATCCTTTACACCATGCCCTGCCTGTGGTATCATCTGGCTACCGGCGCAGGTCCCCTGACTGGGCTGTCTCGCTGTTTCCGGCGGAGAGCGCGGTCAAGGGCAGACTTGATAAGGTTGCGCCGGCGTGGGTGTGCCCCGATTCGGGACGCTCACGTAGAGGAAATCAGGAGACGTGGACGTTTTGCTGACCATCGAGGACAAGAAGGGCATCATCGAGAAGTACAAGCAGCACGAGAATGACACCGGTTCGCCCGAAGTACAGATCGCGCTCCTCACCGGACGCATCCAGTACCTCACCGACCACCTCAGGACCCACAAGAAGGACCACCATTCCAGGCGCGGGCTGCTCAAGCTTGTCGGGCAGCGCCGCCGTTTGCTGAACTACCTGCAGAACAAGAACATCGACAGATACCGGAGCCTCATCGCTGATCTCGGTATCCGCAGGTAAGACCTTTTCCGGGCCGCGCGGTTGGCAACGCGCGGCCCGCCCTTTGACCAATCGCGTAACAACGGGCCTTCCGGCCCGAAATCAAAGCCGTGGCGACGGGGTAGCCGACGGGGAATCAGGGAAAGCAGGGGCTGGAACAGCGCCGGGAGCCAGCGGAAACGCAGGCCTCCCATCCGGCGCAGACGCATCCGCGCCCGACAGTGACAAGGGCGCAGACCGTGGAACCCGGACGGGTGTCCGGAGCACGCAGGCCAGTACCCCCTGTTTTCCCTGCTTCCTCGCAGGTCCCGTTCGTCCCCGGCATGTCCCAGGAGGACAATAGCTACATGGTACACAAAGTCAGTATGGAGTTCGCAGGCCGCACGCTCACTCTCGAGACCGGCAGGCTTGCGAAACAGGCCGACGCTGCGGTTCTGGCGTCCTACGGTGAAACACAGATTCTCGTAACAGCGTGCGTAACCGACGAACCCACCGATCTCCCTTTCCTGCCGTTGAGGGTCGATTTCGAAGAGAAGATGTACTCCGTCGGCCGCATTCCCGGCGGGTTCTTCAAGCGCGAGGGTAAGCCTTCGGATGAGGCCGTCATCATCGGCCGCTCCGTGGATCGCCCCATTCGCCCGCTGCTCCCTGAAGGCCTGCGCAATGACGTGCAGGTCATCGTCAACCCGCTGTCCGTGGATCCCGAGGGTTCGGTCAGCGTGGTCTCCATGATCGCCGCTGCCGCGGCCCTGCACATCTCGCGAATCCCGTTCAACGGTCCTTTCGCGGCGGTGAACATCGGGCGCGTGGACGGCGAACTGGTGGTCAATCCGGCCCACGAAGCCAGGGGTGCCGGGGAGTTCGACCTGCTTGCCGCCATCACGCGCGACGGCGTGGTTGAACTTGAGATGGAAGGCGTGGAGGTCCCGGAGAGCACCATCCGCGAAGCCCTGCAGATGGCCTTCGACGCAGCCCAGCCCGTCCTTGATTTGATCGATCAGTTCCGCGAGGTCGCGGGGGCGCCCAAGGCTGACTTCCCCCTCTGGGAGCCGGACGCCGCCGTCTACGAGTTCATCAAGAGCGGCTTCGGCGACCGCATCAGCGCCACCGTGGAGATCAATGACAAGGCCGAGCGCAATGCCGTGGCCAAGGCGATCCGTAAGGAGATCATTGAGGGCATTGCCGACGAGCTGAAGGGCAAGACCACCGACATCGACTATGTGATCGAGAAGATCCAGAAGGACCGGCTGCAGCAGATCGTTATCGACGAAGGGCGTCGCGCAGACGGCCGGGCTTTCGACGAGATCCGCGAGCTTAGCTGCGATGTGGGCCTGACCGCCCGCACTCACGGCTCCGGCCTGTTCGAGCGCGGCGATACGCAGGTACTGACGCTGACCACTCTGGGCGCGCGCCGCGACCAACGGATGGTCCGCACACTCGAGGGCGAAGAGGAGTACACTCGCTTCTCGCATCATTACAACTTCCCTCCGTTCTCCGTGGGCGAGGTGCGCGGATTGCGCGCTCCCGGCCGGCGCGAGGTGGGGCACGGAGCTCTCGCGGGCAAGGCCATTGAAGCCGTCCTGCCACCCGAGGACGAGTTCCCTTACACCGTGCGCTGCGTCTCCGAGGTTTTCGGCGGCGACGCCTCGACTTCCATGGCCAGCGCCTGCGCCAGCACCCTGTCGCTGATGGATGCCGGCGTGCCGATCAAGGCCCCCGTTGCTGGGATCGCCATCGGCCTGGTCCTGCGCGACCCCGAGAATTTCCGGGTTTTCGTGGACATGCAGGCGATTGAGGACTTCCTCGGTCACATGGATTTCAAGGTCGCTGGAACCCGTGAAGGCGTGAATGCGATCCAGGTTGACACCAAGCTGCCCTCCCTGCCTCTCGAGGTGTGCTTCCAGGCGCTGGATATGGCCCGCGAAGCGCGTCTGAAGATCCTCGACACCATGGCGCTGACTCTCCCGTACCCACGCGAGGAGCTGTCCGCATACGCGCCGCGCATGATCTCCATCACCATTCCGGTGGAGCGCATCGGCCTGCTGATCGGCCCCGGTGGTCGTATGATCCGGGAGATCCAGGCGGAGTACGAAGTGGAGATCGATGTGGAGGACGACGGCACGGTACTCATCTGCGGCGAGGACAAGGTGAAGACCGAGGCCGCACGCAAGCGCATCTCGGATATGACCCGCGACGTGGAAGTCGGCGAGGTCTTTACCGGCAGGGTTACCAGCGTCACGCCTTTCGGGGCGTTCGTTGAGATCATCCCCGGCCGGGATGGTCTCGTACACATCTCCCACCTGGCGTGGGAGCACGTGGACCGAACGGAGGACATCTGCAAGGTTGGCGACGAGATGACCGTCAAGGTCATTGAGATCGACGATGAGGGCAAGGTCCGCCTGAGCCGCAAGGAGCTTCTGCCGCGAGAGCCCGGACAGGGCAGCAGCGGTGGCGGGAGCAGGGATCGAGGCCCGCGGTCAGGTGGAGGCAGCAGGGACCGTGGCCCCAGCCGCGGCGGCAGGGACCGTGGCCCGCGTTCCGGAGGAGGGGCATCGTCGGGTCCGGCTGCGTCAGCAGCGCCCGCGATCGACAAGACCGGCGGCGAGGATGAAATGGGCGACTTCGAGGCCGGTCGCGGCAAAGCCTACTTCCGGGACAAGAAGCGATAGGCCGGGTGTCGGCCCGGAAGGTCTGGTGGGAATGGACGGCGAAGTCCATTCCCACCGTTGATTCCGAAATCGTGACCAGGGAGCACTGTAGATGACTGAACTCGGGTACCTTCTCACCGCGATGGTCACTCCGTTCAAGGCGGATGACCTGAGCGTCGACTACGACCGCACCGCCCAGCTCGCTCTGAAGCTCGTCGATGAGCGCTCGGACGGCCTTGTCGTCGCTGGCACCACCGGTGAGTCCCCCACTCTCTCCAAACAGGAGAAGCTGGATCTGTTCAAGGTCGTCCGCGATGCTGTCGGCGACCGGGCAACCGTCGTTGGCGGCACCGGCGGCAATGATACCGCCTCGTCCATCGAACTCACCCGCGCGGCCACCGAACTGGGTGTGTTGGACGCCGTCATGCTCGTTGGGCCTTACTACAACAAGCCCTCGCAGGAGGGGATGTACCAGCATTTCAAGGCCTGCGCGCAAGCCACCGACCTACCCGTGGTGCTTTACAACGTGCCCGGGCGCACGGGCAAGAACATCGAAGCTTCCACCGTCCTGCGTCTTGCCCACGAACTGCCGAATGTCGCCGCGGTGAAGGAAGCTTCCGGCGATTTCGTGCAGATCAGCCGCATCTGCCAGGGGATGCCCGATGGATTTCGGGTGTACTCCGGGTCCGACGAGTTCACCCTCCCCATGCTGTCGGTAGGCTGCTGGGGCGTCATCAGCGTCATCTCGCATCTCACCGGTCCTGACGTGGCGGACATGATCGCCGCGTTCCATGCGAAGGACACGCAGAAGGCGTGGATGCTGCACCACAGGCTGCTGGACATGTGCGACGCATGTTTCCAGGCATCCGGCAACCCGGCGTGCGTCAAGCGCGGCTTGGAGATCTGCGGGTTCGATACGGGAGGCGTCCGGCTGCCTGTGGTGCCGGCGAGCGAGAAGGACACCGCCGTGCTGCGCAAGGCCTGCGAGGACCTCGGGCTGGTGTAACTCGCGGCTAGTGATGGTGGAGAGGGGGCGTGCCTTGCTCTGGGGCATCCCCCGCACCGGTTGAGTTTGGGGAGACGTCGCGTGCTGGAGGAGCTTGCCGAGGGTATCCGCGTGTGTACCCGTTGCGCGCTCTGCCGGGGACGCAGGAACGCGGTCCCCGGCGAGGGGCCCGCGGACGCGCGGATCATTTTCGTCGGCGAGGGCCCGGGCGAGCAGGAAGATGCCCAGGGAAGGCCCTTCGTGGGCGCCGCCGGGCAGTTCCTCAATGAACTCCTCTCGGAGGCCGGGATTGACCGGCGCGACGTGTTCATCACCAACATTGTGAAGTGCAGGCCGCCGGGGAATCGTGACCCTCGCCCGGACGAGGTCGAGGCCTGCAGTGACTGGCTCATGGGGCAGATCGCGGTGATCAACCCGCGCGTTGTCTGCACCCTCGGACGCCCCGCGCTTCACACACTCATTGACCCGAACGCGGCCATCGGACGCGAACACGGGAGGCCCCGGGAGATCACCGGGATGCTGTTCGTCCCGCTCTATCACCCGGCCGCCGCACTTCACCAACAGTCGCTGCGCCCCACGCTCCTCGAAGACATGCGCAGGCTCCGGGCAATCCTGGAGCAGGCCGCGAAGTAGGAATCCACGCCGTGGGGCAGTCGCACGCCCGGTCTCCCTCAGCGGAAGTACCATGGCCACACACTTCGGCGCACGCGCGCCATCCGAGGCAAGCCCGCAATGGCATCCAACAACAGCCAGTCGCCCCTGCGCATTATCTCTCTCGGCGGCATTGGCCGCATGGGCAAGAACATGACGCTTTTCGAACAGCGTGATGAGATCCTCATCGTCGACTGCGGCCTCATGTTCCCCGGCGACGACACCCCGGGAATCGACCTGATCATCCCCGACATGACCTACGTGTTCGAGAACGCCGAACGGGTCGCGGGCGTGATCCTCACCCACGGTCACGAAGACCACACGGGCGGCCTTCCCTTCCTGCTGGAGCAGATGCCGGCCCTGGTGTGGGGCACGCCGCTTACCCTCGGGCTCCTGGGCAACCGACTGTCGGAGTTCAGCCCCCAGGAGGGTACAGAGTTCATCCCGATGCAGGACGGCGAGCGGGTGCAGATCGGCAGCTTTGAGATCGACGTGGTGCGGGTGAACCACTCGGTGCGCGATGGCTGCGGGCTCGGCATACACACAGACCAGGGCCTTGTGGTCCATACCGGCGACTTCAAGTTCGATCAGACCCCGGTGGGCGGTCTCGGCCCCGACTTTCAGACCCTCGCAGCTTTCGGTCAGCAGGATCCGCTTGCGCTGCTCGTGGACTGCACCAGCGTGGAGAAGCCCGGGTTCTCCGGCTCCGAGAGCGAAGTCGCCCAGACCTTCGCGCGCCTGTTTTCCGAGGCAGAGGGCCGCGTGATCGTCACCAGTTTCGCTTCGCATATCGCGCGTATCGAGCAGGTCTTCCAACAATCTGCGGCGTGCGGGAGACGCGTTGCCGTCTCGGGCCGGAGCATGGCGCGGAACATCGAGACCGCGCGTTCACTCGGTCTGCTGGACATCCCGCCGGGTTCGGAAATCCCCATTGACCTCGCGGCGGAGATGCTGCCCGAGGAGGTCACTATCCTCGCGACCGGCAGCCAGGGCGAGCCCTTCAGCGCACTCACCCGCATGGCGTCGGGCGACCACAAGTGGGTGAAGATCGGAGAGGGGGACACCGTGATCTTGTCGGCCAGCATGATCCCCGGCAATGAGGACATGATCCTGCGCAACGTGGACAATCTCTTCCGCGCCGGGGCACAGGTCATTTACGGGCCCGACCAGGGCGTCCACGTCTCGGGCCACGGGGGCCGTGAGGAGATCAAGCTCATGCTGAGCCTGACCCGGCCCCGATATGTCATCCCGATCCACGGCAACTACCGGCACCTGGTTCTCGGCAAGCGCCTTGCGGTGGAGATGGGTGTGCCTGAGGAGAACGTGCTGCTGATGGACGCGGGCAACTCTTATGAGTTCCGACGGGGAAAGGCGGCGCGATGGCGAAACGTGCCCGCGGGATCAGTGAACGTGGACGGCCTTGGCGTGGGTGACGTGGGCGACGTGGTGATCGCGGACCGCCAGGCGCTGGCCGAAAGCGGCATTGTGCTGCCGGTTATTGCTCTGGACGTGAAGACCGGCGAACTGCTGGGCGGCCCGGAGATCTACTCGCGCGGCTTCGTCTACATGAGCGAAGCCGATGAGATCATCGACGAACTCAAGAATGTCGTGCTGCTGGCGTATGAGGAGATGGCGGAGGAAGGGGATGTTGACCCGGAGGAGCTCTATGACCGCCTGCGCTCGGTGGTGGGGCGTCGCATCAACGCCTTGACCGGAAGACGGCCCATGGTGCTCCCGGTAATCCTGCCGATCGGCGAGACCGATGATCTCTGCGACGATGGGGAGCCGGTGGATGCTCTGGAGGATGAGGACGCCGATTGCTGAGAGCGGGGCAGGAATCTGCTCCATGGCGGGGAAGTCATTGCCAGACGACATCTTGCTGTACTGGGGTTCATAGAGTGTCGATTCCGCGCCTGATCCTGGGTCTCACCGCCTTCCTGTGTGTCTGTGT
>JAGPGE010000141.1 GCA_018056145.1 Armatimonadota bacterium | reverse complement strand
ACGTTGCGGATATCGCGCACCTGCTTCTCCAGGCCCACCGGTTCGAGACTGGCGGCGTGATCCGGACCGGGCATGGTGCGGTCGAGGGTGATGTGGCGCTCGATGATGCAGGCGCCCATGGCCACGGCAGCGGTGGACACCGCAATCCCACGCTCATGCCCCGAGTAACCCACAGGGACGCCGAATTCCCGCAGACGCTCCATGAAGCGCAGGTTGATGTCCTTGAAGGGCGCGGGGTACGTGGACTGGCAATGCAGCAGCGCGAACTGGGCCCCGCGCTGGTGGAGCATGTCCACGGTGGTCGCGATCTCTTCCAGGCTGGACATGCCGGTGGACAGGATCAGCGGCTTGCCGGTGTCGGCGAGGTGCTCGAGAAGGGGCAGGTTGGTGAGGTCGGCGGAGGCGACCTTGTAACAGCGGACGCCGAGGTCTTCCAGGAAGTCCACGCTTTCGATGTCCCACGGGCTGCAGATAAACTCCACGCCGCAGTCGGAGCAGTATGTGGCGAGGTCGCGCATGACCTCTTCGGACAGCTCGGCCTGCTGAAGATAGGGCAGGAGAAAGCCGATCTCCTTCTCCTCGTGGGTGGGGTCGTCGAGAGTGCGCGCGGAGTAGAGGGTCTCCAGCGTGCGCTTCTGGAACTTGACCGCATCCACACCGGAAGCCACGGAGACGTCGATGAGCTTGCGCGCGAGCTCGGGGTTCCCGTTATGATTGATGCCCGCTTCCGCGATGATGTACGCGGGCTCTCCGGGGCCGATGAGACGGTCGCCGACTGTCAGATGTGTGATGATTCGCGTCATGCTTTACCGTATCTCGATGCCCCGGATGGCCTCTCCGGCGAGCACGAAGTCCTCCTCATGGTCAATGTCGATGGAGCGGATCGGGTCCATCTCCACCACCCGCACGTGGCCGCCCAGGCGGTTCTGGTACTCGAGCAAGGCATCGCGGCGGGTCACGTAGACGGCCCCGTTCTCCCGGTATTTCTCGGGCATCTCCTGGGAGCGCGGGCGCTTCTGATAGTCATATTCGGCATGATAACGGCCACTTTCGTCGCGGGTGCCCATGAGGTACCAGTGCTGCACATGCAGGACGGTCATCACCGCGTCGCAGCCGGAGTCAAAGAGCAGGTTGATGCATTCGTCGATGGTGTCGGTCCCGCGCAGCGGCGAGGTGCACTGTAGGAGGGTGACGGCATCAGGGATGTACCCCTCCCGGTCCTCAAGGGTCTGCAGGGCGTGGAGCAGCGCGGGTTCGGTCGGTGTCGTGTCCTGGGCGAGTTCCGCGGGCCGGCGGATGATTTCGGCTCCCGCGGCAGAGGCGACTTCGGCGATCTCGTCATCATCAGTGGACACGACCAGGCGGTCGATGAGTGAGGACCGCTGGGCGGCCTCGATGGTCCAGACGATGAGCGGCTTGCCCGCGAGTTCCCGCACGTTCTTGCGGGGGATCCCCTTGGAGCCCCCGCGAGCGGGGATGACTGCGAGTACGCGCCGGTTGGTTCCCATAGTCGGTCGCTCCGCGGAACGCAGTGACGGCGGGTCAATAGCGGTCGATGGTGAGTCCGGGCGAGGGCACCAGCTTGATGAGGCGTTCTGCTCCCGCCGCGAGAAGCTGTGCTCCCATCCACTCGGGCGCTTCGTGCAGGACGATGATGGTGCCCCCGCGTCCGGCGCCGGACAGCTTCGCACCCAGCGCACCGGCTTCCAGGGCCGCGTTGATCAGGCGCTCGTTGGGTTCGCCCACGCCCACAAGGTCCTGGACGAGGGCGTGACTCTCGCGCATGAGTTCGCCCAGCCATTCCCAGTCGGCGTTGAGTAATGCGCGCTTGCCGAGTCTGCCCAGTTCGCCGATGCGCTCGAAACCCGCAACCTGGGCCGGGTCGCCGTTCTCCCACTTGCGGCGGGGTTCGGCATGGTACTGCCCGGAATGGCGCTGAACGCCGCTGTTGGCCAGGATGAAAGGCAGGTTCGGGACGTCCTGGGCCAGGGGTTCCACAGTGGCATAGGGGGCCCGGGAGTCGAAAGTGTGATTCTCCTTGCCCCGCAGGTCCACGCAGTTGAGGCCACCGAATACCAGCATGTACTGGTCCTGGAAGCCGCAGTGGACCCCGAGTTCCTGGCGCTCCACGCGGCGCGCAAGTTCGGCCAGTTCGTGGCGAGGGAGTTCGACATCGAAATGGGCCAGGATTCCCGCGAGGATCACCAGAAGCATTGCCGTGGATCCAGCGCAGCCGCTCATGAGTGGGATGTTGCTCTGGGCGCGCACATGGAAGGTGGCGCCAGGATCAATGAGGCCCTTCTCCGCATACTCGCTGGTGCGCAGGTAGCGCCAGACCGCTTTCGCCACATCCAGGTAGTGCAGGTCCGGGTCATAGGCGAGCTTGTCGGGCGTGTCGATGACCTGGTACTGGCCGTAGATATCGAAGATCAGCACCGGGCTGGAAGCGACCGTGGCGTCGGCGCGCTCGCCAATGGTGCAGGAGACCACCGTGCCGCCGTAGATGTCGGATGGATTGCCGATGATGCCCCCGCGACCGGGAGCGGTGACGCGTACCATGAGCGGGAACCGCCGGGTGCAGAACTGAATAGCGCGATTATGCGATTGTGGCCCTGCACGCGGCGGGAGTCAAGAAAAGCGTGTGTTACGGCGGGCTTGGGCGCGAGAAAGACACACGAGTTGACACAAGTGCAACATGTTTGACGCTTGGAGGTCGGTGGGCGCGCCATTGCACCCGTGGCCCCGCGCTGAAGCACTGGGCTCTGGGCCTTCGGCCGACCCGCCTTCGGGCGGGAAGCAGGTCGGGTCATGCACACGGCCCCGCCTGGTGAGTTTTGGTCTCAGGAGCACTGCTTCGGCTTCGCCGGAAGCAGTGGCGCCCGGCGGTCTCGTTCATTGCCCGCGACGGCCTTCCATCAGGACGCCCAACGGCGTCGCGGGCTTGCCCGCTCCAGCAAGCTCGCTGAGCGCATCCGATGCCTTTCCCGCTCGACGCCGTCAGGTGCTGGTGCGCCGGGCAGGCGCGTTTACTCACCGACCATCTCCAGGCGCAGGTCGTCGATGTACGCGGTTACCTGCGTTGCGTTGTAACTGTGGATCCACATCTGCACCGCGACGGTCTCGTCGGTGGTCTCGAACTCGTACCGGAAGGGCGCCCACTGGCCCTGAGGTCCCTCGAGGGTTCCCAGTGGGGCCATGTTGCCCTTGTCGTCGATGATGTTAGCCACTTCGCCCTCTGCGTCCAGGTAGCGCATGTACATGCCCACTCCGCCGCCGGACTTGTGGAAGACCTGGCCGGTGAGCACCAGCCGCTTCTTCCCCTCCACCGGCACGCGCAAGGAGGTCACATTCGAGCCCGCTCCCTTCTGGTCGTCGTTGATCAGCAGGGAGCGCTTGCCGGTTGCCGCCTGGTCCTCGGAGATGGAACTGATCGGTCCATCGTTCAGCTGCCAGCCCCAGGACGCAAGCTCGAAGCTGCCGTTGGTCAGCAGGCCGCCGGTGTCGTCGCCCCTTCCGTCGGCGGGGGTGATGGTGACCGTCACCCGAGCGGAACCCACGGGCTCGGTGAACCGGATTGCAATGCGGGTAGGCTGCACCCGGCTCTCCTCATGAATATCCGTGGTCTCGATGGTGAACTCGCCACCCTCGACCTCGATGCGCGCCTGGACAGCCCGGTCATACTCGGAGATGAACAGTGACCCGTCCTCCAATTGCAGCCAGCCGCCGTCGGTGATGAGCGCGGTCTCAAACTCTCGGGGCGCGCTGAAGAGTACGCAGTCCTCAACAGTCAGGCTACCCTTGCCCTCGCGGGAGTAGACGAACTTGCGGGTGAGCGCCTCAAGCTCAGGCACGGCGTAGGCGGCCTTGAGATCGAGTTCGAGAGTGTCGGCGGTGTCGGTGAAGTCGGCATTGATGACCCTCGCTTCCGCTTTACGGCCGGTCTGCTGCAGTTGTCCGGCGACTTTCGGCACCGGGTGGCCGAAAGAGTTGAGCAGGTTGCTCTCGTAACGCCGGTTGCTGAAGGTGCGAGCCGTGTATGTCTCGGCCCCCGGGTCGAGAAGCACGGGACGGTCCTGGACCACCACCACGTACGAGCCCACATCGTTGTGGTTGTGGTGCTCGGCATTGTGGCCGCCTTTGAGCGCCACGCCCAGGAGTGCGCCGGAATCAGGCGCCGGGCGGGAGATGAGAATGCCGGCGTTCTCGAACCACGAGCGCAGGCCAAGCTGGGCGCCGCTGGTCACCGGTTCGATGCTGGAGACCGAGTTGGGGAAGCCGTAGATCAGCGCGCCTTTCAGGGAAGAAGAAGCGCCGCCGTCGCCAAGGTCATCGTACTGCGACAGGCCGAGACCGTACTTGCGGTTCACGAACCACATGATGCGCGAGTCCGGCCGGGCGGTGACGCTGCAGTCGGCGAAGGCCGGGTAGACGTCGCCCATGATCTGGATGCGGGCCCCGAACTGGGCGGGCGCCTCGACCTCGGGCAGGGACATGAGGTCCAGTGCGCCGCCGGTTGCCTGATAGAGGGTCTCGGCCAAGTCCACGTAGTTGCCGAAGCCGTAGTTCCAGTACCCCAGGCCCTCGCTGCAATAGCCGTCGGCGGTGAACCCCTTGAGGAAGTTGCGGGAGTACAGCTCAGCCGCGGCCACATACTCGGCGCGCAGGCTCCTTTCGGGGATGAGCGCCAGGGCCGCGCCGGTCACGCCCGCGAGACAGACCGCGTTCCAGTTATTGGTGGTGTTCATCCACCAGTTGACGCCGCGCTTGCCGGTGTACATGTCCCGGTAGGGGTCGAGGACGAACTTGTAGACGCTGTCGCGGAGGGTCTTGCGCGCATCGGCGCTGAGCCTTTCGCCCAGGAGCCAGTGAGTGCTGGCGAACTCCCAGGCCAGAGCCGAAGAGGCGAGGTCGATATCGATCTGCTTGCCCTCGAAGTTGCGCAGGCCGGAGTCATGCGCAGGCATCACCCAGGTGCGTTCGGCGCAAAGCGCGGCGATGAGCTCCTCGATTGCCGGGATGAAGCGGCCCTTGTTCTCCAGGCATTCGGCGATCACCAGCGTTCCCAGCCTGCCCCTGCGCCGACCGGAGACATTCTGCCAGCGGGTGCGGTTGCCGGTGCGGGAGAAGTCCAGGAACAGATCATCGGGCTGCTCGGGGAGGGGCTCGGATAGGAGCTTTTCGGCGCTTGCGATGATATTGCGCCAGGGCTCCAAGGCGGCTCGCTCATCCCACGGCGCACGGTCGTCGATGGGCGCTCCGAGACCCTCGGGGGCATCGGTGAGCATGGCGGCGATTTCGGCCACCCGCGCTTCATCCAGGGGTTCGGCAGTGGCATCGCCCGGAAAGAGCCCGAGCAGGAAGATGGCGCACAGTCCAGCGGTGAGACAGGCAAGGAGCGTCATGGTGAGACCTCGTTTCACATGATTGGGTGGTCCGGTCACTTCGACTTGACGCCCACTTTCGGGCAGATATCAGCGATGGGGCATTCCCCGCAGAGGGGCTTCTTCGCGTCGCAGATGCGGCGACCGTGGAAGATGAGGGCATGGCCGCAGTCGATCCATTTTTCGCGGGGGATCAGTTCCATCAGGTCCCTCTCGATCTGATCGGTGTTGATGGTTTTCGTCTTCTGCACTGGCGTCAGGCCCATGCGCACCGACAGCCGCGCCACGTGGGTGTCCACCACGAAGCCTTCCGCAATGCCGAACCCGTTGCCCAGGACCACGTTGGCGGTCTTCCGGGCGACGCCGGGGAGGGTGAGGAGTTCCTCCATGGTGCGGGGGACTTCGCCGCCGAAACGGTCCAGGAGTTCGCGCGCCGCGCCCGTAATGCTCTTCGCCTTGTTGCGGAAGAAGCCCAGGGCGTGGATGTCCTGCTCGAACTCGGCAAGGTCGGCGCTGGCGTAGTCCTCGACGGTGCGGTACTTCTTGAACAGGTCGGCGGTGACCTCGTTGACCTTCACGTCGGTGGCCTGGGCGGAGAGGATCGTGGCGACGAGAAGCTCCCAGTTGTTGCCGAACTTGAGGGCGATGGTGGCATCCGGATGAGCCTTCGCAAGACGCGCGCAGATCTCGGCAGCGCGTTCCTTACGTGCGGCTTTGGACTCGCGGGCCATTATGAGTTCCTCCCACGTTGAAGGCGGGTTGGTGTGGCGCGATCAGGCGTCTGCCGTCTGTAGGTCAGGGACCTGCACCCCCGCCGCGCAGGTTGCCGTTGCCGTCTGCCTTCAGGCCCCGAAGGGGCCGTTCGCCTATAGCCAGGGGCGGGAGCCCCTGGGTCCCGGCGGTTCAGTGTGATCCCAGAGCCCCTGAAGGGGGCGGCAGAATGGCGGCCGGTTTCTGTCGCCCCCTTCGCGGCTTGTGAAGGATCAAGAAGGCACCCAATTCCAGGGGGTTCCGGACGCACCGTGTCGGTGCGCGGTAATGCTATGGACGGCGGCGGGCGAGACGCCCGCCCCACGCGACCCAAAGGCAACGACGCGGCAAGGTGACCGCCAAGCGGTCGCCCGGTGCGAGCCCGCGCCCGACAGACGGCAAAGGCCGGCGCGGTTCCCGGACTACAGGCTCCCTGCCGGGACGATCTCCAGCGTGTGCTCCAGGGCTGCGCTTTCGCCGGCGTTCAGACTCGTCTGCTTGCCGAATAGCTCCAGGTTCACACGGGACTTCGAGCCGCTGTGGTTCAGCAGCAGGCGCTCCACCTGATCCGTATCAAAGCGGTTCACAAGGGCGATGTCCGCTCCCTTGTCAACCATCGCCCAGGCACCTCTCACATTGTCGGTGGTCAGCCACTGCTCTTTCTCGGCCAGCGGGTCCGCGGGGTTCGCGCAGTCGATCGTCGCCCACTTACCGTCTGCGCCGAGTAGCCGGACTTCGCAGTTCGCGGTGGACGTCACGGCGTATTCAGGGTGCACGCGCAGGGCGGCGGATCGTGCGGCGCCCTCCGGGTTGGTGGCGGTGGTGCGGATGCGTACCGAGGGCTTGTCCGCGGCGAGTTCGATGGTTCGGCTGACGCGCAGCCCGTTCTTTAGGTTCGCCTCGAGGGTGATGCTGCGTTCGGACTTCGCGGTGACGCGGTACTGCTCGAACCAGCCCGGGGAGCGATACCCGCTCTCGGTGTACTCCTCGTAACCGCCCTCATCAGGGACCCAGGCGCCGGGTTCACCCACCTTGCGGAGAAGCTCGCGGCCCTTGTATGTGGCTGACCAGATGCGTCCGCCGAGACCCGGGATGACGGACACCTTCAGGTCGCCGCTTTGGAGGGTTTCCAGGTCCAGCTTGCGTCCCTGTTTGGGCCGGGCTTCAAGCCATGCGTCCAGACTGGCCTGCGGTCCGCCTTCGCGGACGCGGGTGATGCCCTCGGCCCGCGCGATCTTCTCGAAGCGGGCCACGAGGTCTCCTGGGTCGGTTCCGGCCTGCTGTACCAGCGCGCCGTCCTTCTCGGCGAAGCTGGCTTCGGTGCCCAGAGCGATCTGGGTGTACATGATGGGCAGCCGGGCCACCTGTACCCGGTGCAGGAGCTTCGCGTCGTCCCGCACCGCGGCTTCGGCCTTGTCGAAGAGGGCCACCGACTTCTCAATCACCTCGGGCGTCAGGTAACCCGCGGTGGGTGGGGAGTAGATGCGCACGTGCATGTCGGGGATGCTCTGGGCCGACTGGTGGATGACATTGATGTACTCACGAACGAAGGGCGCCGCCGCGCCATAGTAGGCGGCGCAGAACTCGTCGATGGCCTTGTCGGTGTCGTAGGACGGGTCCCACAGGAGCTTGGCCATCACGTACGAGCGAAGCTCCTGAAGCTCGGAGCCTTTGGTGTAGTAGCAGGCTTCCTCGTAGATGCCCGTGACCCCGTTGTTGATGAAGAACTGAATGTTCGGTTTCAGCACGTACAGGTTCGGGAAGGGCATGATGCTGTGGGCGTAGTTGATGACATAGTCCCAGATGTGCAGGCGGTCGCAGATCTCGTTCCAGCCCCGGATATCGTCCACGAAAGTCTTGTTGAAGGGGTCGGTCTCCAGCGGGTGGATGAAGCAGCACTCGATGCTGCAGAGGCGGATGGCCACGTTTGGCCGTGGCTTCACATGCAACGGCGGCTTGCGGGTGTACTGGTAGGCGAGGGTATCGATGATGATATGCGGGTAGTCTTTCTCGATATCCTCGGCGATGGCGTTGACGAAATGCAGGAGCGGCCCGGCCTGGCTCCCCTCTTTCTCGGCCAGGGCACTGCATTTCTCGCACTGGCAGTAATTGTGCCAGTCATTCTGGGAGACCGAGATGATGCTGGCATTCGGCGACTCCTTGATCCACTGGCGCACGGTCTGGGTGGCGATTCGCAGGACGTCGGGATTGGTCAGACAGAGCTGTGAGTGGTCCGGGCCCACCCGGGCCCCGTTGATCTCCGAGTAATACTCGGGATGGTCAGCAAAGTAGCGTTCCGGCGGCACCAGCGCGTTGAAAGTGTGCACGAAGCCGCGGTAGCTGATGTTCCCGCCCCGGGCCTCGTCGGGCTGGTGCTGAGCGCCGTTGTACTTGTTGCGCACCGAGAAGTCGGCCGGGCGCGAACTGGGGTAGTCGGTGGAGCGGTACTCCAGCGGCGGGATGTAGCGCTTGTCGATGCTGCTGATCTTGATCTCGCCCTCGCGGGGCCAGGTGCTGCAGTCCGGCGCGAACCAGCGGCAGCCCAGGTAGTCCTCCAGGAAGGTGTAGGTGGCGTACAGGACGCCGCGCTTATTGCCCGCGAGAATCAGCGCCGGGCCGGCGGTCTTGATGTGGATGCCCTCGATGCCCAGGCTCTCGAAGTCAATCACCGCGATCCGCTCTTTGATGCCCGCGCACTTGCCCACGAAGATGGGTGTGGCGTCTCCCCGTTCGCTGTCGTGCACGAGCGGCAGCGCCTGGCCGGTAATCAGCTCCAGGTGATGGCGCAGATCCCGCGCGGCATGTTCCTCCTGGGGCGTGGCCTCGTCCGGGATCACGATGGCATGGGTCTGGGGAGTGATGACTTTTCCGAAGATGGAGACCTCGCACGACCCGAGGGCTGCTTTGCGTTCCGCTATCTCCTGCTCCATGTCGTCAACCAACGCGGCCACCTCCTGCATTTTCGGCCGGGCGGCGGAGTTATCCGGCAGTTGGCCCAGAATGCGGTCCACGGCATCGCGGGTGGCTTGGAGGGCCGCCTCCTGCTCGGCCACCACACCGGTGGAATCCCCCAGAAGAGTACTCTGAAGAGCGGTGCGGTATGCGGCCACCGACGCCTCCGAACCGGGATTGGACACGATCGCTTCTTCGAAGAGGCCCAGCTTCTCGCCGGCCGTCATGTCCGCGGTGATCTCATTCAGGCGGCGGATGCCCCAGTTGTAGGTGGGGCCGCCATTGGCGATCATCGCGAGAACATAGGGCTTGCGCTGGGCGGGGTCTTTGATCTCCGCGGCGATGACCCGGGCGATGTCGGCGTGGACGATGCCCGAGGTCTTCCGCATGACTTCGGTGGCGGCGGCGAGGTCGCCCTGACTGACATGCCAGCGGGCCAGGATGCGCTGTTCATCGGCGGAAGGGCTGGCTTTCGCCTTGATCTCGGCGATGACGTCCTCGGGTTCGGTGATCTTCTGGACCACGATATCATCCGCCCAGGCCTCGCAGTTCGCGGCATCGATGTAGGCCAGCGGATGGACCTGCATATACGGGTGAGGCGAGATGAAAGTGAGTTGCACATGGGTCCAGTCGTCCGAGGACTTCATGGCGTTCTGGGCGCCGAAGGCCCAGACAAAGCTGTCCCATTCGTAGACATAGGGGGCGTAGAAATTGCCCTTGCCGACGGTGCCTTTGACCCATTCGCTCACGCGGTATCGGGCGAAGGGCTCGACGGCAATCTGCCCTCCGAAAGCCGCCCAGTGGTTCATGGCGTCTACCTTCAGATACGCGGCTCGCTCGCCGGTTCTCGCGACGCCCGGGGTGCCGGTAGCCTCGAAACTCGGGTCGGGGTAGATGTTGAGCGCGGCGAAGGACGAGAGAGCGAGAATTGCCAGGAGAATGCAGGCGAGCAGGCGCATGCTAGGGCCTCCGAACAGACGGAATGGAATTCAGATCGCTGGATCTGTTCGCCGGGGTGAACGGATTGCCCTTTGTGGGGCGGGGGATGGGGGATTGATGCACGTTCAGCATGATTGTTGGACCGGGCTTGCCCGCGACTGTCGTTGACCTTGGCCGGGAAAGCAGACGGCGTTCGCGAGCAAGCTCGCTCCAACAATTCTGG
>JAGPGE010000140.1 GCA_018056145.1 Armatimonadota bacterium | reverse complement strand
GGCGTATAGTCCCTCTGTGCGGCGGGAACCGACGCCACCTGCGCGGGGTATCCGGAGCCGCTCAGCCGGCCGGGCACGGAGACCTGCTGCCCGTCGCCTACAGGAGCAGCAAGGTTGACAGCCGCCGGATCGGCGCCTGCGGCAAAGCCACCGGCAGCCGCCACAACGTCGTTCATCCGGCTCCCGGCAGCCACCTGGTAGACGCCGGGGTAGCGGACCGCGCCCACCACGTGGACCGTGATGACGCCGTTTTCGGCGGGCCGGGGGGCATCGGGCAGGTCGCCATCGACCGTGACCGTGTTCCCTCCGCTGCAACCCCGGACGAGCAACATGACGAGCACCGACGCAAGGGCTAGTCCCAGCGCCGTGGCGATGATGAGCCGCTGTGTCCTGGTGAACTCCAGCGGGCACACCCCCCTGGAATGACTATGTAAGACGCCCGCTCAGACTCGAGCGGGTATATCAGGTGTGTGGCGCAGACCGCGCCACGCTAAGCGCCTCAAGTGGGTGAGCAGCCGGCCAGGCCCAGGAGCAGAACCGCCAGCCCGATGAGATGGATGAGCACCATCGTCGGTGTCCTCTTCAGTCCGCGCATTGCACTGCCTCCCAGGTCTGTTTGCAGGCCCCGTCCGGGATCAGCCCCGGCCCAATTTCCGGCCACGTTCCACGAAATACATCATCGTCTCGTAGTCGATTTCCGGCGGCTCCGAATGGTCCGAATGCAGGATGTACCCGCCTCCACCCTGGACCACCGGCAGAATCTTCCTGTCCATCTCCTCGTCGATCTGCGCCCGATCGTTGCTAATCAGGCAGCGGACATCCACTCCGCCGAAGAACGAGATCTTGTCCCCGAAACGCCTGAACAGCGTGGGCAGGTCCATCCCCGCCTTGACTTCCATTGCCTGCAGGCAATCCATGCCCGCCTCGATCAGCCCCGGCACAAGGGGCTCGACGTAGCCGCAGGAGTGTACGATGACCTTGCAGCCCAGGGAGTGAGCGTAGTCGAAAAGCCGTGCATGGCCAGGCTGGATGATCTCGCCGTACATCTGCGGCGACATGAACGGCCGGTTCTTGAAGCCCATGTCCTCGTAGAAGAAGAAGCCGTCGGGCGTGCCCTCCTCCGCGAAAAGCAACTCCAGATGGTTGATGGTCAGGTCCGTATACGTCTGCACCATGTCCTTGACCCAGTCCGGATCAAGCGCCATACCCATGAGCATGTACTCGTGTCCGCAGACCGGGTGCATCTGCTCGAAGGGCGCGACCCCAGCCCAGCAGAAGAACCGCTCCTTCTCCGCCGCAAACTTCTTCGCCGCGCGATAGCCTTCGAAGGGGATCCGCCGCCGGTCGACGTCGACCAGGAATGGCTTCGCGTGCTCCTCCCACGTGGCCCGGTCCTTCACCGTGAAGTCCACATGCTCAGGGGTGCTGTCGTGGAGCTTGTGCCTCCTCAACTTGGCGCCATTGCCGTCAAGCTGGAGGATGGTCTCGTCGGTCTCCTCAATGAGCACCGGCTCGAAGTCCAGCTTCGCCACGGAGTTGAGCCAGCCGCCGGTGCGCAGGTCCTGGCCGAAGTGTTCCTGAATGTCCTCCTCCGCGCCGATGTGCCCTTCGTCGCGCCAGCGCTTCACCGTCGCGCCCCACGGGCTGACGGCAACGGGGGTCTGATCCACGGGCTTGAGAGCCAGCGTCTGGGCCATGCGCTCGATACTGGTCATGGGCATGTACGGGTTCCTCCGGGGCGGGGTATGCCACAGTCCGCGTGGAGTTCGACACGCGACTGCAGTTCACCTCCTGCACCCCCGTCTACACCCGCTCCACCACAACGAGCTTTCCCAAAGCCCGCAGTTTCTCTGCGAGCAGTTCGATGATCTTGTGTCTGGGCAGAATGCCCTGTTGTCGAAACGTTATGTGGGCATTAGCAGGGTTTCGCGCCTGCCCCAGGAGAATGTTCACCCTGTCTGCTGATCGCAGCAGATCATGCAGCTGAGTGACAGCACTCTCTTCCTCAAACATTTCCTCGTCCGCGTCCAGCACGTTGTACAGCTGGTTCAAAGTCACCGCGCCTTCAGTTACCAGGTCCACGCCATCCAGCACATACGAGGGCGGGGTCACCAGGCTCTGCGAGGTGTGGTCGATTCCCACTTCCGTCCCCAGGTACCGGGCTACCAGGTCGGCCGTCGTGGCGCCGCAGATCACTTTCGCGCCATCCGCGGACATGAACCGGTGCGCAACTTCGTGATCACGCCGCTTCTCCGCGGGCGGCCCTGTGAGGATCGTCACCGTCTTCCCGGCCCGGCACCACGCATGCAGCGCCGTGGTGTCATCGCCCACCGTCCCGGCGCTCAACTGCACCGCGCGACGGGTCACGGACTCGGGGATATCCCCCGGCGAAACGCGCGCGCCCAGCAGGCCCGTCACATACCGACAGACGCCCTCCACCTGCCAGCCGCCGCGCACCCGTCCCCCGAGACCCGCCTGACTCACGCCGTCCGAGACGAGCAGAATGCCCTCGCCGGGCTCCAGGTGGCAGCTTGCCTCCTCCGTGATCGCGCCCTCGACCACCACCGTCCGCCTCGGCAGCTCGACGGCGCTGGTTCGCGCCACAAGGATCGGCCCGGGGGACTCGTAAGATAACACGGTGGTCTCGCCGTCATTGAGGATCCTCGCGAGGCTGAAGGCCACGTATGAGGACGGGTCTGTCTTGGTCTTTTCGATGCTCGTGACCAGGCTCGCGAAAGCCTGGCGCAGGCTGAACCCCTCCTCCAGCAGCCCCATGAGCCGGGCCACGCAGATCTGCGCCGCGACGTTCGCCTTGATGCCCGAACCAATGCCATCCGCGCACACCAGTGTGGTCGCCGCCGGGGTGCGCACCCACCGCACCAGGTCTCCGCAGGGCGCATTCGGCTGCTTCGAAGTCTGGCTGGCGGCTATTTCGACATGGAGGTACCGGGTCGCCAATCCTCCGCCTCCTTGTCCAATCCCTCAGCTTCCTCGTGGGCCATGCGCATGAGATTCTCCACCAGCTTCTCGCCCTGCGCCGCGCTTTCCCCGAGGAACTGCCCGATCTGCTGGGCCATGCGTATCTGATGTTCGAGAAGCTGCTGAGCCTGCTCAATCGTCTGGTTACGCATGCGGTCCAGGGTCGCACGGTCGGCCTGGCTGCGGGTGATGTTCACGAAAATGCCCACATACTGGTGCTCTTCCCGCAACGGGTAGATGATCTGGTGGCAGATCAGCCCATACTTCTCGTGCTTGCCCACCATCTCAATCAGGTCCGTCTCGCAGGCCACAAGCCGTTCGAAGGGGTCCGGGTCCATCAGGTACGAGATCTTCCTCCCGAGGACCGCGTCCGAGCACATGAACATCCGCCGGAATGCCGGGTTCATGCTGATGATGGTGAGCCGCTCGTCGAGGATCACGATCCCATTGGGGCTGGTGTCGATGATCCGGTCGGTGCGCTGCTCGGCCAGCCGGCGCATGTATGGGATGCACATCTCCGGCTCGGCCAGCCCGCGGATGACCGCAATCGCCTTGTCCCGGCAACTAGGGTACCCGCACGCGCCGCAGTTGAGTTCATCCTCCGGCGATACTTTCCCGGTGCGCGCAAGGGCCTCGCGGATCTGCTCCTCGGTGATCGGCGCGCCCTGGTCCACGGCACGAGCCTCAAACCGGGTCTCAAGGTCCGCTTCGATCTCCGCGCTGTCAGAAGACGCGCCGGGATGTTCGCGCGCATACTCCAGCAATTCCCGGCGGCGCTCGTACACGTTCTGCTCGCGCCGGATGCCCGGGCCGGCTACGCATCCCTGGGGGCAGAAGAGGGGCTCGATCAGCACGCCCTCATCCAGGTTGTCCAGTTCATCCAGCGCTTCCCTAAGCTCATCAATCCCGCTGACCGACATGGTCTGCGTCGCCAGCAGGTCCGCGGTGAGGTCCGCCGTGCGCAGGCTACCGCCCTCCACGGGGAAGAACCGGGCGTCGCCGCCAGGCTCTTCGTCGAACCAGCTCTCCTCACACTCCTGCAGCGTGATGCCCTGCTGATCCAGCCACTCGAACAGTTCGGTGAAGGTCAGCGCGCAATCCACGAGCCCCTCATGTTCGGGCCGCTCCGCTTCGGCCTTCTTCGCCACGCATGGGCCGATGAAGATGACCTTCGCATCCGGTCCAAACCTGGCCTTGATATGCCGCGCGTGGGCCAGCATGGGGCTCACGATGGGCGTCAGTGTCTCCGCGAGGTCCGGGCGGTACTGCTCTACATAACTCACAGCCGCCGGGCAGGCGGTGCAGACGTGGGCCCGGTCCGGTTCTGCATTGACCAGCTCCGCGGTCTTCCGCGCAACCATGTATGCCCCGATCGCCGTCTCGCCCACGTAGGTGAAGCCCAGTTTGCGCAGGGCCGACGGCAGGCGCCGGCGCTCCCATTCGGACAGCACCCCGGCAAAGGAGGGCGCGACACTCGCCGCGATCACGCCGCCTTGCGAGACGATCGCGGCGGCTTTTTCCACGTCATTGCGGAAGGACTTGGCTCCCTGCGGACATTCGCGGATGCAGGTCCCGCACGAAATGCAGCGGTCCGGGTCCACGAAGGCCTGGCCATGCGCCATGCGAATTGCCTTCACCGGGCACACGCGCACGCACCGGTAGCAGTCACGGCACCGGGCCTTGTTGGTGAACACGATCTGTCCGGGTCTTTGTTGTGTCTCCACGATCATCCATCCATTCCGCCCTGCCAGATGCTGCGGGTCTTTCTCATCGCGCATTGGGGGGCCGGCATCCGGCTCCGGGTCTCACCCGGAGGCGGTGCCTGTACCCAATGCGCCCGCGCTCCACCCGTTTTCCGTCCCTCATCCCACCTCGACAACGCCCAACTGCGCCGCGAGGGCATCCCGCGCCTGCTCGAAACTGCAGCGCTCGAAAACCTCCTCACCGATGGCCACCGATGGCCCTCGGTTGCAGCGCTCGAGACAGAACGTGGCGCCCACATCCACCCGGTCCGTCAGCCCGTTCTCCTCAATGTAGCCAATTAGCCGCTTCAGGAGTTCCTGGGATCCGCGCACGAAACAGCTCGTTCCCACGCAGACCCGCACCCGCACCTTCGGGAGGTCCTCGCCAGTCACGAAGGGGATGTCCTCGTCGGCGATGCGCTTGCGGCTGTGGTAGTGGGTGTGCAGCAGGGAGTGAGCCTTCTCCCCACCCACTTCGCCCAGGGTGGTCTCATACGCCTTCGCCACGTACGGGTTCTCCTGGGACTTGTGCAGTTGGAGCATCTTGTCAGCCATGTACAGGCCCTCGGTGCGCCGGGCCTTCACATCCGCGTCGGTCGCAATGGGCTGGCCCGCCCCGCCGATGCACCCGCCCGGACAAGCCATGACTTCCACCAGGTGATAATCACACTCGCCGCTGCGGATGCGTTCCACGAGCTTCCGGGCATTTCCCAGGCCGTGTACGATCGCCAGCCGCAGTTCGTGCCCGGCGATATTGATGGTGGCCTCGCGTACGCCGTCTGTGCCGCGCACCATCTCGAAGTTCGGGGCCTCGATCTTCACCCCGCTGACCTGCTCGGCCGCGTAACGCAGGACGGCTTCGCTCACGCCGCCTGAGTTGCCGAAAATCACACCCGCGCCGGTCTTGAACCCCATGGGCAGGTCGAGAGATTCCGGCTGGAGCTTCCCGAACTGCAGGCCCGCGCCCTCAATCATCTGGGCGAGCTCCTGGGTCGTCAAGACGAAGTCCACGTCCCGCACGCTGTCCCTTTCAAACTCTGGGCGCGTGGCCTCGAACTTCTTTGCGGTGCAAGGCATGATCGACACCACAACCAGGTCCTTCGCCTCGCACCCGAACTCTGCCGGGAGCACGTCCTTCGCCAGCGATCCGAACATCTGCTGGGGCGAGCGGCAGGAGGACAGGTTCGGCAGCATGTCCGGGCAGTACTGTTCGGCGAACTTCACCCAGCCCGGGCAGCACGAGGTGAACTGAGGCATCCTCTCGCCTCTCACAAACCGCTTCAGGAACTCTGTGCCCTCCTCGATCACCGTCAGGTCCGCCGCGAAGCAGGTGTCGTACACCCGGTCAAAGCCCATTGCCCGCAGGCCTGCCACGATCTGGCCGATGGTCACCACACCCGGGTCCAGCCCGAAGCACTCGCCCAGTGCAACCCGTACCGCCGGGGCAATCTGCGCTACCACAATCTTTGTGGGGTCCTCCAGCACCTTCCACACATCATCCACGTCGGACTTGGGCGTGATCGCCCCCGTGGGGCAGACAGCCGCGCACTGGCCGCAGTAGACGCACTCCACGCCGCTGAGTTCCTTGCCGAAAGCCGGGCCGACGGTGACCTGACTGCCGCGGTTGGCGAAGTCGATGGCGCCGATGCCCTGGATCTCCGAGCACATCCGCACGCAGTCGCCGCACAGCACGCACTTGTTCGGGTCCCGCACCAGCGAGGGCGAACTGCGGTCGATGGGCGCTTCTTTGGCGGTGCGCTTGAACCGCACTTCCTGGATGCCCAGTCGCCGGGCAAGCCCCTGCAGCTTGCAGGTGCTGCTCCGCGCGCACGTGGGGCAGCTCTGGTCGTGATTCGCCAGGAGCAGCTCCACCGCGATCTTCCGCATCTCCCGGATCTCTTCGGTATTCGTGCGCAGGACCATTCCCGGTTCCGGCGCGGTGGAACACGACGTCACGATGCCCCGGCCCTCGATGTCCACGATGCACAGCCGGCATGCGCCATAGACGCTGAGATCCGAGTGGTAGCAGAAGGTCGGGATGTCGATGTTCGCCTTCCGGCAGACTTCCAGCAGATTCGGCTCACCTTCGATTGGGATCTGGCGGCCGTCGATGGTTACAAAGTTGTCGCTAGTCATGATGTCGCTCCCGAGATCGCGTTGAACTTGCACGCCGCCACGCATGCCCCGCACTTGATGCACTTCGCCGCGTCGATCACATGCGGCTGCTTGCGTTCGCCCGAAATGGCCCCCACCGGGCAGGTCCGCAGGCACAGGCCGCAGCCTTTGCACAACTCCGCGCAGATCTCCGGCGTGAGCAGCGCCTTGCACTTGCCCGCCGGGCAGCGCTTCTGGAACACGTGGGCTTCGTACTCCGCCCGGAAATGCCGCAATGTGGAGAGCACCGGGTTCGGCGCGGTCTTGCCCAAGCCGCACAGCGACCCCTTTTGCACCGCCACCGCCAGCTTTTCGAGAATGTCCAGTGTGCCCTGGTCCGCGCGGCCCTCCACAATGTCGTCCAGCAGGGCCAGCATCTGTTTGGTGCCCTCGCGGCACAGCACGCACTTGCCGCAGGATTCATTCTGGGTGAACTGCATGAAGAACCGGGCCATCGCCACCATGCAGGTGTTCCGGTTCATGGCCACCAAGCCGCCCGAACCCACCATCGCCCCCACACCGCGCAGGGAGTCAAAGTCCAGCGGCAGGTCCAGATGCTCCTCGGTCAGGCACCCGCCCGACGGTCCGCCGATCTGCACCGCCTTGAACCCGTCCGGGTCGATGCTCCCATCCTTGCGGGTGATCCCGCCGCCGATGTCGAAGATGATCTCCCGCAGCGTAGTGCCGAATGGCACCTCGATCAGCCCGGTGTTGGCCACGTGCCCGGTGAGCGCGAAGGTCTTGGTTCCCGGCGACTTTTCGGTCCCGCGCCGCCGGAACTCCGCTGCGCCCATGTTGAGGATCAGCGGGATCGTGGCCAGCGTCTCCACATTGTTGATGACCGTTGGCTTGCCCCACAGGCCGCTCTGGGCCGGGAACGGCGGCTTCGGGCTGGGCATCCCGCGGTGCCCCTCGATCGAGGCGATCAGCGCCGTCTCCTCGCCGCACACGAATGCCCCAGCGCCTTCCATCACGTGCAGGTCCAGCTTCAGGCCGGTGCCGAACACGTCGTCGCCCAAGATACCCATGGCCTGCGCATCCGCCACGGCTTTCTTCATCCGCGCAACGGCCAGGGGGTACTCGGCGCGCACGTAGATGTACCCCTCGTCCGCGCCGATGGCCCGAGCCGCGATCATCATGCCCTCGATCACCCGGTGCGGCGCGCCCTCCATGACGCTGCGGTCCATGAATGCCCCCGGGTCGCCCTCGTCTCCATTGCAGATCACGTACTTCTTGCCTTCGGGCTGGATACGGGTCAGCTCCCATTTCCGGCCGGTAGGGAAGCCGCCGCCGCCACGACCGCGGATGCCCGAAAGTGTAATCTCCTCGCAGATCGTCTCCGGCTTGAGTTCCGTGAAAGCCCGCCGGGCCGCCACGTAACCGTCATTGGCGATGTACTCCCGGATGTCTTCCGGGTCCATGACTCCGCAGCCCGCGAGCACCGTGCGGGTCTGGCGCTGGTAGAAAGGGATTTCCGCGGTGCCCCTGCAGTGGGTGTGCTCCACCGGGTCCACATACAGGAGCCGGTCCACGACCTCCCCCCGCACCAGTGTAGCCTCCACGATCTCCGCGACATCCTCGGGCCGCACCCGCGTATACAGGATTCCGTCGGGCTCCACCGTCACCAGCGGGCCCATCTGGCAGAAGCCCTGGCATCCGCTCATGGAGATGAGCACCGACCCGTGATCCGTGTGCTCGTTCAACACCACCGCCGCCTCCAAGCCCGCAGTGGCAACCTGTTCCACGAAGGCCTCGAACACATTCAGGGCGCCGTTGGCGATGCAGCCCGTTCCGCCGCAGATCACCACTCTGCGCGCCGCCTTCTCACTCGCCTGCTTGTACGCCGCCGCCGTCTGTTCAAGGGTGGTCACTGGAGGGGTCATGCGCTCGCCTCCTTCGCCAGGATATCCTCGACAACGCCGACCGCCTTCTCGGGGGTCATCTGGCCATATACGGTTTCATTTACGACCATCGCCGGGGCCAGCCCGCAGGCGCCCAGGCAGGACACAGTCTCCACGGTGAACAGCATGTCGTTTGTGGTATCCTGACCTTCGCCCAGCCCCAACCGCTTCTTGATAGCCTCCAGCAGGTCCATGGAGCCTTTCACATTGCACGCCGTCCCGTTGCACAGGCGCACCACATACTTGCCCTTGGGCTTGAGCGTGAAATGGGCGTAGAAGGTGGCCACCCCGTATACCCGCGCCGGGGGCACCCCCAGGGACGTCGCCACGTACGTCAGCACCGCCTCGGGCAGGTAGCGGTACTCATCCTGCACCTGCTGCAGGATCGGGATGAGCTTCGCCGGATCGCGTCCGTTCCTGTCCAGGATCTCACAGACTTTCTCGAACTTCCGCGTGGTCGCGTAACTGCTGTTCATGGGCTGCTCAATCGCGCTCATCATCAAGTCCTCCTGCGTGCTCGGCTGAGCGAAGCACGGTCTCGAGCCGGTTGCTCAAAACGGCCAGGCTCGCGGATAGTGACACATTCTCAAGGATGACCGGGTCCGGCACGGTGATGTCCGCGGGGGCGAAGTTCCAGATGGCCTTGATCCCGCTGCGCACCATGAGATCAGCCACTTCCTGAGCCTGCTCGCCCGGCGTCGTGATGATCCCGATGTGTACGTGCATCCGCCGGACCAGGTCCGCAAACTTATCCAGGTGCAGGACCGCCTTGCCGTGGATCTCCGTTCCGACCTTGGCGGGGTCCACGTCAAACGCCGCCACGATCTCCAGTCCGCTCTCTGCGAAACCCCTATACCCTAGCAGCGCGCTGCCCAGATTCCCGGCGCCCACCAGGAAGGCTTCGGTGGCATTGCGCCAGCCCAGCGTATCCTCGATCGCATCGATGAGCGCCTGCACCGGGTAGCCCACCTTGGGCCTGCCGGCGATCCCGGTGGCTTGCAGGTCTTTGCGCACCTGGGTGGGCTGCAGGCCAAGCTCCTCGGCGATGTGCGTACACGACACCACCTCGCGTCCCAGTCCCTGCAGCGTCCTCAGCAGGCGCAGGTATGACGGCAGTCTTCTCAACGCGGGCACCGGTATGGCATCTGTGACCTTGTTCATTGTCCGGCCCTCCTTCATCGCGAAAATCGCGGGACTTCCGCTTTCGTGTGTTAGCAGGCTGCGCCGTCCGCCACTGCAGTCTCTGCTATCTCGGCCGACCTCTGCCAAGCGCGTCCGGTCGCCATGAACGCCTGGATATTGGCCATCGGTGTGTCCTGGGGCAGGTCGCAGCCTGTGCTCAGGATGAACCCCGGCACATCCTTCATCGAGTCCAGCAGTTTTCCGGTCGCGGCCGCCACCGTCTTTTCACTGCCTCGCAGGATCGCCACCGGGTCGACGTTGCCGATGAGCAGCGTATCCGGGCCCAGCACACGGGCGAGTTGCGCGAAGTCCATCGGGCTGTCCAGGCTCAGGCCTGCGGCGCCTGTCGC
>JAGPGE010000139.1 GCA_018056145.1 Armatimonadota bacterium | reverse complement strand
AAACAGCTTCGTATCACTGATGCGGCGCTGCGCGGCATCATCGGCAAGTACACCCGTGAGTCGGGCGTGCGCAATCTGGAGCGCCAGATCGGCACGGTCTGCCGCAAGATCGCGCGCAGGGTGGCGGCGGGCGACACTGAACTGCCCACCGTGACCAATGAAAACCTGGAGACCTTCCTGGGCCGCCAGAAGATCTTCCCGGAAGCGTGCGACCGGGTGACTGTCCCCGGCGTGGTTACCGGGCTGGCATGGACCCAGACCGGCGGAGAGATCCTGTTCATTGAGGCCACCCGAATGCCCGGCCAGAAGGGCTTCAAGCTCACGGGGCAGTTGGGCGATGTCATGCAGGAGTCCGCGGATGCCGCACTCAGCTATGTGCGCAGCAATGCGGAAAAGCTCGGGATTGAGCCTGACTTCTTCGATAGCAGCGACATCCACATCCACGTCCCCAGCGGTGCCGTGCCCAAGGACGGCCCGTCCGCGGGGGTCGCCATGGTGACTGCTCTGGTGTCCCTGCTCACGGGCAGGCGTGTGAAGTGCAATGTCGGGATGACCGGAGAGATCACCTTGCGGGGCAAGGTGCTGCCCATTGGCGGCGTCAAGGAGAAAAGCCTGGCGGCAAGACGGGCCGGCCTGGACACGGTGATCCTGCCACTCCAGAACCAGGGGGACGTACGCGAACTGAGCGATGAACTCAGAGGAGACCTCAAGTTCATCTTCGCCGAGACCATCGGAGATGTGCTGTCAGCCGCCCTTGAGGGTCGACTCGTTGGTAAGGCTTGAGGTAATCTACAGGTAGTGAACAGAAATGGCGCGTCCATGCCACCCTCAGCGCCAGCATGGTCAGTTGTCGCCACAAGGGGGTAGTGATCTTGCGGGGCAGTGTGACCGCTCTTCTTCTGGCATTGTGCCTAACGGGCGCCCATGCCATTACCTACCACGGCGGGCTTACCACGGCCGCTTCTCACTCCGATCCCGACTTCGTGGTTGACGGGATCGACGGAACCGGCTTCTGGATCGATCCCGGTGATACCTCCCTGGAATGGTGGGTCAGCCAGACGCTCCCCACCGATCCGTGGCACTATAAGTACGTCCTCACCACGCCAGGCCCCGGTGGCGCTCCCAGCCACTTCATCATCGAGACCACGAACCCGTTCACCGAGGGCAACCCAGATTACTTCAACGCCACGGGCAGTTTCGGCTCGGACACCGTCAGTCTGCACCTCGGCCCGAGCCCCGGTAATCCCTTCATGCCGGACGATGTCTATGGCATCAAGTTTGACCAGTTGAGCGGCGCGATCGTCGTCACTTTCGAGTTCGACAGCTTCCGGAATCCGGTTTGGGGTGATTTCTACTCCAAGTGCGGCAATACAGGCGGCATACAGAATACCGCCTGGAACAAGGGCCTCACGGACAACGACACCGACCCGAACCTCGTGCCCAGCAACGGTTCGCTGAACTTCCACGTCCTGCGGCCAAATGGCGAGACCCAGGACATCCCCGAACCCGGCACCATGGTGCTGTTCGGGCTTGGACTGGCGGCGGCAGCGTTCATGCGGTTGCGAAAGCGCTGAGCGGCGGACTCAACTCCCGACTCCTGGAGCCCGGCATCCCGCGAAGTGGACGCCGGGCTTCTCTCTTTTCCCGCGACGTCTGGCATACCGGCTGCTTCAACGGGTACAATGAAGTATAGGCCCAAGCAGGCTGGAGGTGAATACGATGTCAACGACAAGACCATTCCCGATAGTCTACCTGATAGTGGTGTTGGCGCTGGCCACGCTGCTTCTGGCCCAGCGCGCCGCTGCGCAGGTCTATGCGCCATATGGTTACGGCGGCCAGGGCTACTACGGGTACGGCGGGCCGCACTATGGAGACGGTGGGTACTACGGTTACGATGACTATGACTACGGCTATCCCCGCCGCCACCACTACTACTACTGGCCCCAGCGAGACCTTCTCCCGCACTGGTACGACGGGCCGGACCCGGGCATCTACTGGAACGAAAGGTCCTCGCAAGGACAGTACGGCTATTCGAGACCCTGGGTGCGCGATCGTCGCTCCTTTAGGTCCGGGTACGATGGGCCGGTGCGCACTTATCCGGGCGGCCCGGTGGTTGACCGCGACTACGATTCGCCCACGAACAGGGGGCATAGTCTGCGCGGCCAGCCTGGTGGAGGGGGACGCTTGCGAACCAGGTAGGCCTGGGGGAAGCTAAGGCGCCGGCGGCTGCACGCTGCATTGGAGGCGCAGTGTCGGCGCAAGGCAGCTAGTCGGCAGCAGCCGAGACGGCACTCGCGGTTGCCGTCGTTTGTGGGTTCCGGGCCGCCGATGGGGGCTCAAACGGGGGGAAAAGGAAACACGTCGTGACGCATACTCAAGCCCCTGCGGGGCGCGATCCTGGGTGATACGATGTCCGACAACCTGCGAGTTCTAGTCCTCGGGTGTGGGTCAATCGGTGAGCGGCACATTCGCTGCCTTACGCAGGTGGGCGGGGCGGATGTGATTGCCTGCGACACGCGGGCTGAGAGACTGGCAGCGATGAGCGAGCAGTACGCCGTGGCTGACACAGCTTCCAGCTATGATGACATAAACCTCGGAGATGTCCAGGCGGTGATGGTCTGCACACCCTCCGACCAGCACATTGGCCCGGCGACGCGCGCGGCCGAAGCCGGCTGCCATATCTTCGTCGAGAAACCACTCGCGCTTTCCATGGAGGGGGTCGATGCGCTGATCAACCTGTGCCGGCAGCGCGAACTGGTCTTCCAGGTGGGCTATGTCATGCGCCATCACCCGAATCTCAAAGAGATCAAGGCGCTGGTTGAGATCGGAAAGATCGGGAAGGTGAACATGGTCCACCTGAAGACTGGGTACTTCATCGGCAAGTACCGGCCGGAGTACCCGGAGCTCTACTGGGCCCACGCAGCCACCGGCGGCGGGGTCATTTGGGATGCCTCTCACGGCCTCGACTTGATCCAGTGGCTCGCCGGAGCGGTCAGCCACGTTGCGGCCATGCGCGACCACTTCATGCTGGACGTCGACTCCGATGTGGAGGACGCGGCCGCGCTCATCCTGCGCTTCGCGAACGGGGCGCTGGGCACAGCCAGTCTCAGCAACTGCCAGCAGAACTACAAGAGCGGCGTAGAGCTCAACGGCACGCTGGGAAGCATCGAGTGGGCGTACGAGTCCGGTGAGGTCCGGCTGTACACAGAGGAAGACAAGTCCTGGCGCACCCACCGGGTGGAGGTTGAGCGCGACGACCTTTTCATCGCACAGGCCCGGAACTTCCTGGCGGCATGCAGGGGAGAGCAGCACCCGGCGGTGACCGGAATGGATGGCAAGCGCGCGCTCATGGCTGCGCTGGCGGCGTATGAAGCGGCGGAATCCGGCAGCATCGTGGAGATTCCGTGCTGCTGTATGTGCGGGGAGTAGCGGCCGGCAGCGGCAGACCTGTCTGGAATGATACCCGGGGACCGGACCACCATCTCGTGAAGAGAAAGTCAGTGCCGGTCCCCGGTTGTTTGTGACGAGATGCGCCCTGCTTACTTGGCGCGGACGTACGGCTCGAGCTTCTTGGCCACGAACTGCTTGCGGAGCCGCGGGTAGGCGGGCAGGTCACCGAACTGCGGTTCATCGAGGCCTTTCATGAGAGGCTTGACGTAGTCGATGAACTCCTGGGTGACCCCGTTCTGCCGCTCGTTGATCCATTCCGTTGGCACCAAGCGGGTCTGGTCGGCGACGCTCATCAGCGACGTGGTCTCGGTCTCGAACACGAAGGGGTCGCTGCTCTTGCGCTGGATGGTGATCATGACGTCGGTCTCGCCATTGCAGGCGCGCTCGACGGCATTGGCGCCCACAGCGTAGGCCTCGTCGACATCCACCTGGGACGCGCACCATGCGAAGCAGCGCTGGAGGTTTCCCAGCGTGTCGTGGCGAGCGCGGACGCCGATCTCCTCCTCAATCATGTTCCCGAGCGCCTGGGCGACGCCCCCGAGGCGAGCGTGGCCGAACTCGTCGACCTTCGCGGACGTGGTTGCGAGGTCGGTCTCCGCGAAGCTGAAGCCCTCGGAAACCGCGACCACGAGGTAACCGTGGGTGTCATAGATCTCCTTACAGTCAGCAAGGAACTCGTCGGGGTTGACCTTGACTTCCGGCAAGTAAACGAGATGGGGCGCCATGTAGTCATCCAGGCGGCCTGCCTGGGTGGAGCCGGTCAGCCAGCCCGCATTGCGGCCCATGACCTCGACGACTTCCACATTCCCGAACGCCTCGGCGTCCTTCGACGCGAACTGCACGCAGGCAGCGGCGTAGCGCGCAGCGGAGCCGAAACCGGGGCAGTTGTCTGTGACGACCAGGTCATTGTCGATGGTCTTCGGAATGCCGATGACTTGCATCTCCCAGTCGCTGGTCTTGGCAAGCTCGGAGATCATGTGGCAGGTGAGCTGCGAATCGTTGCCGCCGTTGTAGAAGAAGTAGCGGATGTTGTGGGCCTTGAACACTTCCATGCAGCGCTCGAGGTCCTGGGGCTTTGGCTTCAACCGGCAGGAGCCCAGCGCGGCCGAGGGCGTGTACTTGAGCTGCGCGATAACATCCGGCGCCTCGCGGAACAGGTCGAACATTTCCTCGTTGAGCACCCCGGTGAGGCCGTGGACCGCACCGTAGAACTCCTCGATCTCTCCGCGCCTCTCCGCGGCCTGGACCGCACCGACGAGACTGGCATTGATGACGATGGTTGGCCCACCGGACTGGCCGATGAGCGCGTTGCCCTTGAGTGGCATTCTGCATGTACCTCCTGGTATGTGAACGCGTGCTGATGGGGGCCAAAGATTATACTGAATATACTTGCGCGCCGAGTCCCAAGTCAAGGCGGGACGCGAGCATGCGACTTCGCGCCGTCCCGGCAGGAACCCACTGTACCCCAGACAATCTACCCCTCGGGCTCGGGCCTTCTTCGGGCAGCGCATTCCTCGAGCCTCGTGACCAGGTCAGCCACGCTGAAGGGTTTTGTGAGCAGGACGTCGGCCAGACCCTTCAAAGCCTCCTCATCGGGCTCCATGCGGCCTGTGACAACGATTGCGATGGGGCGCGGCCCCAGATCTCTCAGGGCCTGCAGGGCCGACACGCCGCCGCCTCCAGGCATGACGAGATCGGTCACCAGTGCGTCGAATGGGTAGCTGCGCAGGGATTCTGCCGCCGCGTCGCCGGACGCCACCGTGACCACCATGTGCCCGCGCTGGGTGAGCACGTCTGTGATCAGCTCCCGCAGGCCGGGCTCGTCCTCGGCGACCAGCACCCGAAGGCCGGAGACCGTATCGGCGCCTTCAGGGGCGGTTCGGTTCGGGCGCGCAGAAGGCACCTCTTCGCCGGTGCAGACGGGCATGCGCACGGTGAAGGTGCTGCCCTTTCCCCACGTGCTGCTTGCCTCAAGTGTCCCACGATGGCCCTGCATGATCCCAAGAGAGACTGAGAGCCCGAGACCACTGCCGGGCAGACGGCTGTCTCCCCGAACGCCTTTGGTCGTGAAGAACGGCTCGAAGATGTGGGGCATATGCTCCGGCCTGATCCCCGTGCCCGTGTCCGCCACTTCAGCAACGACAACCGGGCCCTCGCGTTCATCGACTTCGCCGCGGGTGCGCAGGGCCACGGTGCCCCCGGTCGGCATGGCGTGGCAGGCGTTGATGATGAGATTGAGAAAGACCTGTTCCAGTTGCCCCGGGTCCGCCATGACCGTGGCCCCGCCGCTACGGTAGTCCCGGACCACCTTGACGTCGCTGATTTCCAGTTGTCGTGATGCCACGCTCAGGGCAGCGTCGATGGCCTGTTCCATCACCACCGGTATCCGCATTGGCTCGCGCGGCCGCGCGAAAGTCACGAGATTGTGACAGATCTCGGCCCCTCGCGCGGTAGACTCGAGCACAACCTGCGTGAGCCGGCGGAAACCCTCGTCGTCGCGCCGATCCTCTGCCAGTTCGGCGGCAAGCATCATGCTCGCCAGCATGTTGTTGAACTCGTGAGCGACGCCGGCCGCGAGCTGCCCGATGGCCGCGAGACGCTGGGCATCGGCATTGCGCCGGCGCTCCGTGACATCGTGGAATACCCCTAACAACGCGCTGCCTCCGTCCAGCTCCACCCGTCTCGCGCTGATGTCCGCGTAGAAGATGCTCTTGTCGCGCCGCAGAACGGGCACGTCCTTGGCCACGCTCAGCTCGCCGCTGGCCATGGCGTGGAACTGGCGCCTGACATCCTCGACGGCTTCCGGCGGATGGATGTCGCGGATGCCCATGGTCAGCAGTTCATCGGTGGTATGCCCGACCATCTCGGTGAATGCAGGGTTGGCCGTCAGTATTCGTTCCGTCTCGATGTCCGCCGCTAGAAGCCCGTCATTGGCGGCATCGAACAGAGATCGGAAACGCTGCTCCGAGACCCGCAGCGCGTCCTCCGCAAGCTGCCTGTCCGTGATGTCGACCGTGAAGCCGATCACCTGCCCGGTGCGTCCCGTCTCGTCCCGGACGCTGGCCGCCTTGGAGTGCACCATCCGCACTTCGCCGTCGGCACGAACGATGCGGTATGAGTGGTCGAACTCATCGGCGCTTTCCGCGCCCAGTGCGTCTTCCGCGACCCGCCGGTCCGCGGGGTGCACCAGCTCCAGCCAGGCATCCTCCCGGTCCAGGAAGTCCGCGACTGGCCGGCCGGTCAGACGCGCGAAAGCGGGGCTGATGTACTCCAGGCGGCGGCCATCGACCGAGCTGATCCAGAAAACGGCGGGCATCAGTTCGGCCATTGTTCGGAACCGCTCCTCGGAGCTACGCAGTGCCTGTTCCGCGCGCTTTCGTTCGAGTATGTTTCCCAGGAGCGAGCAATAGACCGCCACCAGCTCCTGGGTCACCGGATCCAGCGGCCGGCGCTGGCGGGCATTGTCGTTGTAAAAGACCCCGACGACTCGGTCGGCTGCCCGGATTTGGGTCCGGGCCGTCCAGCCAGGCCCGATGTTCTGCATTACCCGCCCGTCCCACTCCACAAGCGGACCCCGAGACGCAGTCCAGCGAGGCTGTCCCGGGTCGCGTGACTCCGCGGCCTTGGACGGGATGTCCGCGGGGATGCACAGTCCGCGCTCATCGCTCGTGGACCCGTCGAGATGCGTCCCGTAGGTCCCGCGCAGGTGGTCGCCTTCCGTGAGGTACACGGAGCAGCGGTCGAGGCCGAGGGCCTTCCGGGGCAGCTCCACGGCTTTGCGCAGGAGTGCATCCATCTCGTCACACTGGAGCAGTTCATCCGCAATCGCCACCAGCGATCGCAGCCCGCCGGCCATGAGGCGCTGGCGCTCCTCGGACTGCCTGCGTTCGGTGACGTCGTGGACGTAGACAGCAAGCCGCGCGACACTGCCATCCTCGCTCAGCACCGGGTAGATCGAGGTCAGGAAGTGGCTATCGCCGCGAGTCTCCTCGAAACGCGCCGGTTGCCCGGTACGCAGGACCATGTCACCGCGCTGGCGGCGAGTCTCGACCATCGACGCGTCCATGTGTTCGTAGACATCAGTCCCGATAAGGTCTTCAACGCGCTTGCCGAAGGTCCGCGCGCAGGCATCGTTGATCGCAAGAATTCGCCAGTCGGGATCAACGAGGAGTGCGAGATCGTTGCTGGCGTTGAGCAGAGCCCACGCGGTATCCTGGCTGGCGCTAAGGGCTGCCTCGGCCTCGCGGCGGGCGGATACGTCCCGCGAAACTCCCAGGACAGAGGCGACCTTCCCCGACCCATCCAGTAGGGGCACGAGACGGGTGTCCAGCCAGAGATGGCGCGAGCCCAGGTCGATGCGGCTTTCACGGGTGAGGGGTCTGCCGGATTCGAATGCCTCCGCGAGAGACTGCGCCTGGCTCGCAGCGACACTCTGCGGGAAAACGGACGAGCGAGGCTGCCCAACCAGGTCGGCGGCGGTTCGTCCCAGGGCGCTGGCCGCGAACTCATTGACGTACTCGATCCGGTCGTCGCGCCCGATGATGAACACCATGTCCTGGGCTGCGTCAACTATGCGCCTGAAGGTGTGGTCATCACCGGTGGCTACCGGAGAGATCAGAACCAGCCAGCCCCCGTTCGCCACCGGCACCATCACTACGTGTAACGCCAACTCGCCCCTGGGCGTTCGCAACTCGCAGGCGCAGCCCGATGGTCCCGTCGCGTGGGGCGCCTGTCCATCCAGCGAGAGCTCCAGCCAGGACACCCCTCCGGACCAGTCCCGGACCCCGAGGAGTTCGCGGGCGGCCTGGTTGGCATAAGCTAGCCGGAGATCGCTGTCCAGCAACAGTGCAGCCTGGGGCAACGTCTCGCACAGTCCCCGTGCATCGACGGACTCCGACATCTTCCACTCCCAGGCCCCCCTTGGGTGTCGAATTTGCCACAGTTTAGCCGCTCTTGCCCAGGGCGGCAAGATGCGCGATTCCCCAATGCTCGCGACCTGTCCGGGGGCGCGGGCGGTTGGCATGAATGGCATGGCTTCAGGGGGACCAGGGCTGTTCCGGCAGGTTGCCCGTGTTGATCAGCCGCTCAAGGTGCTTGATCTGCGCCTCGATCTGCGCCTTCGCCTGCGGCGCCCGGAACTGCACTCCGCCACTCGCAACATACGGGAACCAGCCGCCCCAGCCGCACGGTCCGCCCCCGGCCTCGAGGATTGAGCGCTGGTACATGGCTTCGATGGTCTCCAGGTCCCTCGCCACACGCCTGAGCTTCTGAAGCTCCGGCGTGAGCTGGTCCGGCAGTTCCGCGAATCCGAGTTGCCGCGCCTGGGCGTAGGACTTCACGAGGCTGTCCACCGCCAGAATGAGCCGCGCAACCGTCTCGTGGATGTGCACGTCATGCAGGTAGAACTCGGCCGTGACCGCATTCCTGGGTGAAGAAGCCAGCCAGGCCTCCAGCGTGCTCCGGGCCTTGCGGCAGTGACCCTCAAGTTCCTTCGCCTGAGCCACCATCTCCGGCTTCTCTGTGAGGGTCTCAGCGAGTTTTGACAGGGGCTGCCCGAGGATCTCGTCCATTGCCCGGTTGTTGGCCCAGAAGCCCTGCTTGCCGGGCTCGCCGAAGGGTGTGTGGATCGCGTCCATTACCTGTTGGCCCAGATCAGGCGACTCCAGCCCGAACCATTGCCGGCCGAAGCGCCAGGCGAAGTCCTCCGTCTCCGCCGCCAGCGGGTTCCAGGCGCAGTTGGCGCTGAACACCACGCCGTACAGGTTCAACTCGAACAGGTTGCGTCCGCCCCAGATTCCGTGGACCCAGGTGCAGGTGCATTCCCCCGGAACCTGGCGCCGGGCGCCCTCCGTCAGGAACCCCCGGATGTTGCCGAAGGTGTTCTGCCAGTCGTTGCCGCCGCCGTAGTAGCGCGTCACCGCCGGGGTCGCCCAGGTTGGGAAGCCCAGGTCCTGCAGGCGCTTGAGCGACGGGTAGCTCGCCTGGTTTCCGTAGTGCCAGTCGAACACGGCGATGTCCTTGGAGAGCCTGTCCCCTGCCTTCTCCGTGAAGCCTTCCTCGTGCCACCAGATCATCATCTTCCGGTCGCGCGCCGCCAGCATCTCCCGCAGCTTCTCCAGGTGCTCAGCATACAGCCCTTCGGGGCCGATCTCCGCGGCCCGAGCCTTGCACTGGTCGCACTTCGCGAAGCCATGCAGGAACTCGTCCCCGCCGACGTGGATGGCGTCGGCGTGTGGGAAAGCCTGCACGAGCTCATCGAACAGGTCGCCCAGGAACTCGAAGGTGCGTGGGTTGGACGAGCAGAACACCCCACCGCTCTCCCGCAGGTCCTTGAGTTCCTCGTGGGTCAGCACATTGCCGGAGTGGCCAAGGGCCTCCTGCTGCGGTACAAGGCTGATGAAATGCTCCTTGGCATAGTCGCTAAGTTCCTTGCCCTTCTCGATGGTGAAGCCGTCCCGGCCCTTGATGCCCAGGAAGGGGTACTTCTCGTAGTAGAAGGTGCCGCCCTCGAAGTAGGGCATGATGTGGGTGATCTTCACCGCGGCCAGTTCGCGAATCACCCGCTTCCAGTAGTCCACATCGATGACCTTGAACGCCCCCTGGCTCACGGCGATCATGACCAGGCGGCTCTCGATGGCCGGCCAGTCGGTGATGGTGCACTGGGGGAGCTTTCGGCCTGCCGACGCAAGCTGGCAGAGGGTCTGCGCGCCGTAGAAGAAGCCCCTGGGTGAACCGGCGATGATCTCCGCGCTGTTGCCCAAGACCTCGATTCGGTAGCCTTGGTCGCCTTCCCAGTCCGCCGGGCGCTCACCGGTGGGACGGCTGAGAATCAGGGCTCCGGCAGGCCCGTCAGTGCCCACCCCAAGCTCCAGGTCCAGCC
>JAGPGE010000138.1 GCA_018056145.1 Armatimonadota bacterium | reverse complement strand
ATGATCGTCCACGACCTGCGCACCCCGCTCACCAGCATCCTCGGCGGGCTCGAGACCGTGGTGGACACGGACTACGACCCCGAGCTTACCCGGGAGTTCGTCCCCATCGCCCACGCATCCGCGGTCACCCTGCTGGAGATGGTCAACACGCTGCTGGACATCAACAAGATGGAGAGCGGCCAGATGAAGCTGCACCTCGAGGATGTGGACGTCGGCCAGGTTGCGGCCACCGCTCTCGATCAGGTGCGGGGACTGGCCCGAGAGCACAGACACAACCTGGAGTCCGCCATCGATGATGCGTGCGGCACGGTGCGCGCTGACGGGGAGCTGCTGCGCCGTGTGATGGTGAACTTGCTGGGCAATGCCATTAAGTTCACGCCCGACGGGGGCGAGATCCGCCTGGAGGCGGGCTGTCATGACGGGGAAGTCCGGGTCGCGGTGTCTGACAACGGCCCCGGAATCCCGCCCGAGTACCAGGAGCGCATCTTCCAGAAGTTCGGCCAGGTGGAGACGCGCAAGGCCGGCCGGAAGCACTCCACCGGGCTGGGTCTCACATTCTGCCGTATGGTGGCCGAAGCCCACGGCGGGCGCATCTGGGTGGACAGCGAGGTGGGGAAGGGCAGCACCTTCACCATCGCCATCCCGCTCGTGCCTGCGGATTAGGCTGCCGCAGACGGGGCAATCATGGCCCGGCCATGATGCCTGACTGCGGGGTCACAGTCTGGGCCAGCGGCTGGTCTACGGATGCATTCTCGCCGGCGAACCGGATATGCCCCGCGAGGTCGCCGGTTGTCGCGAAGGTGACCTCCCAGGTCCCCTCGTCGCTCTTGACTCGGGCGCCTACCGTCCCATCTGACTCCAACAACTCCGTCGCGCTCATGGCTTGCAGCGTCTGATCGCCCACCTGGATCACATGGAGGAACAGGTCCTCGGCCCTGGGTTCCCCGGGCGACACCTCCAGCCGCCACTGGCCCATCATCGCCAGGTGTTCGGGATTGAGGCCTCTTGCATCGATCTCCCAGTTCCTGCCTGCCGCCCAGAACTCTCTGCCGGGACCGCCCACAAGATCAAGCCGCGCATCTTTCGGCAGGAGCGTGCGGCAGAACATACGGCCCTGCTGGTGGTCGGCGCGGAGGATGGTCCCTTCGAGGGCAGGTTCATGGGCGGTGTGCAGGAGCCACTGCTTAGCAAAGCCCGGGTCGGTTGAGCGCACGCGGTCGAACACCACGAACTGGTTCGGCATCAGGAATACGAATTGGCGTGTGACCAGTTCGGCTTTCTGTGGGAGACCGCCGGGAGCGCCATGGCGGTAGCTTTCGGTGGCATCCCCGGCGACATAGACGAAGCGGTCGTTGGTCTCGAAAGCCTTGACGACTGACTTGAGCGCACTGTGCTGGCCGCCGTGGTTTTGCGCCACCGCGGGTCCTTCGCCCCAGTACGGGGCAGGCGGTTCGCCGGGCTGGTGGATAAGCACGCAGTTGTGGGCAACCGTCTGCGCGTAGTAGTTCTTCAGATGCTGCCCATTTTCAACCTCATTCACCCGGGTGCCGCTGTCCAGGGCCAGGAATCCCTTGTGGTAGATCACGAAGTTCAGGTTGTCGTAGTGTTTGTGCTGCCCGAGCAGGCCGCCGCAAGTGAACAGACAGTAGGTGTCATTTGGCCCGTCTCCGGAGCGCATGAAGATCTGGCTCATGTTCTCGAAATGCCTGGCGTGGGGCAGGTTTGCGGGCTCGAAGGGCTCGGGCGAATCGTCCATGCCCGTGAGCAGGAAGGGGTAGATGAACCAGGTGGAGGAGTGGCTCTTGCTGGGAAGTCTCTCCTGCAGATACCGGGCCAGCGCTGCTGCCTGTGGCTCGCAGCGGCCGAACAGGTGGCGGATGTTGGCCATGTGGCTGTAGAGCTGCCACGTGGGCAGCTCATTGGTCGTATGGTCGCTGTCGCCCCATCCGAAATGGCGCGGGCCGCCCTCCGCCTCGATCCAGTTCCAGATCACGTAGTTTGCGAGCCAGGCACTGTGGGGCCAGTCCGGTGCGATGTTCTCGCCCGTGGCGCTGAGCCAGGTGTAGAAGAAGTTCTGTTCGGCCCACGGGTATGCACCGAAGACGTAGCCCAGGGTGGGGGATGCCCCGCCACCATCGTCTCCGCAGGCCTTCCGCCGGTGCTCCAATAGCCGAAAGTTCTCATCATGCCCCCAGACCAGCCACTCCTGCACCAGGTCCGGTGCGATGCTCGTGCCCAGCGCCGTGCAGCCGATGAACCAAAGGCAGTTGTGCACCCCGTAGAAGCCGGTGGCGTAGTTGCTGTAGTTCTCCCGGTAGATGCGGGGTCGCACGTCCAGCACGTTCTTGATGACGCGAACGAACCGGGTCATCCACTGGCTGCGCTCGTCCTCGGGGAGGTGGTTGTAGAGCCAGTCCCAGGCGAGAATGGCATGGACGCGGCTCGTGGAGTACCAGTCCACCGCCTTGCGGTCCTCGAAGCACTTCTCGTAATGCCGCAGGCTCAGGTCCAGACCCCTGCGCGCGGCCTGCAGGTACTTGTCCTCGCCGGTGACCAGGAATGCAAAGGCCGCCCGGGCGCTGTCCACGCCGTAATCCTTCAGGGCAGGCTCTTCGGCCTGCATGGCCTTGACGAGGCCGTCGGCCCAGGCCGTCGTCTTGCCGAACCACTCTCTTTCCGGCCCCAGTGCCCGGGTTTTCACCTGCTCGAAGGTGTCGGCGTTGAAGAACAGGCGCGGGTGATCCGGCCGGATCTTCGCCGTCCAGTCCGGCAGTTCAGCAGCACCCGTCGCACCCATCAGCGAGACCATCGCCAGCAGGCAGAATGCGCATCGCATATTGGTTCCCTCTCATCTCAGGTGCCGGGCGGCAGGCCCTGGGTCCAGTCGATCTGCGCGCGGTGGATCACGTCCCAGAGCGCTTTCCCCGGGGGGGTCACCGCGGGGTCCGTGAAGTCCAGGCTGCGGTGGGGTACGAGATACACGCAGGACTTCTGCGGCCGGCTGAATGTGGCCTCTTTGCCCCACAGGTAAAGCACTTCCAGCCAGTCGGAGCCGTCGTAGAGCCGGGTAACGTCGTAACTCTGGGTGCCGCTGTCCACCCAGCGATAGTCAATCACCACACCCATGCCGCCATCCAGGCGCGCTGGGTCATAGGAGAAATCGATCCAGCCCGCCCGGTCCGCGTTCGCCGGCTCGGGAGCGCTGCCGAGGTAACCGAACAGCAGGTCCCGGTATTTGTCGCTATCATGCAGGTACCCCCGGCGTACCGAGCCACCCACGCCTGGCTGCAGAGCGTAGCTGCCGCCGTTCTGGAACAGGTCGCAGCGGTCACTGGCGCCCTTGAGGGTGATCTCACCCTTGGGGACCCACGACCGGGCAATGCGGATCGCCGGAGAGTACTCAAAGAACACGTACTGGCTCTCACCGGAGGCCTGCGGCGAATCATAGGGGATCGTCACTACCAGGCAGCCGGGCAACTCCTGTACTCGCGGCTCGCCGAAACCGGCATGGCCGGCGGCCGAGAGCGTCCACGGGCCGCGCAGGATGTTTCCGGCTCCCCCTGCCACGCCGATCTCGGTAACCCGGTCGGTCTTGAGGTCAAGCGCGACGCGGTAGAATGCGTTGCTGACGCGCAGCAGGTCGCCCTCTCGCGAGTGTTCCGGAGCGACCGCAGGCGCCTCACCCGGCTCCAATGCGGCGACGCTGTAGCCGACAGAGGATGCCTGCGGAAGCGCGAAGGCCGCGAGTTTCTCATCGGTCCCGGGACGCGGCGGGAGCACTGCCGCGGAACGCGGGGGAGCGTTGGCCGACACAAGCCGGTACGCCCCATCGGCGTTCACAGGCACGAACCCGGGCAGCCGCACGGGCGCAGGATCCCCCGGCTCGACCGTCACCAGCGTCTTCCTCTCGCGCTCCCAGGCCGCGGGAGCGACGTACCGTTCCGCGGTTCCATCCAGCACGGTGTAGTCTTCATGGGGCACGAGTCGCACCCGGACCGGCCCGGCGAGATCGCCGGCGGGGAACACGAAGCAGCGCGTCTCACCCACGGGCCAGTCATTCGTTGTGAGACAGGTCCACGCAGCTCGAGACGAGTCGCCTTCCCGCGCCGCGACGATCTCCAGCGTCACGCCCTCTGCGTCCATGTTGCCCACATTGCGCACCCGCACCCGCGCCCAGCGAGCGGTGTCCTCGACGCCCGCGAGCGCAACCCTGACTTCGCTGTCCTCCGGCGGGCGGCTGTCGATGCGGATGGGGTCGTGAGGGTCGATGATCGTGAGCACCGGATCGATGTAATAGGCGCCGCACAGTTCGTCAGCGTACTCGGCCACCCCCCAACGGGCACTGGAGGATGTGAAGAACCCGATGCCGCGCAGGTCCGGCCATGCGCGTTTGAGGTAGCGGAACTGGCGCAGTACATCATCGCGGGTAGGGGAGTTGGTGATCCGCTTGTCATCGTCCCGGATCTCGTTGATGCCCAGGCCGGGGATAACCTGGTCCAACACACCCGCATCTTGCGCGGTCTGCAGGTACGCGTCGAACTGCCCGAGGTGGTTGCCGCGGTAGTTCAGGTAGATCTCTGGAACGAATAGGTCCACCAGGTCCTTGATATCCGCCCAGTACGCGTGGGCGCCCATGTACCAGACCGCCGTGAACTGCTCGGGCTTTGCCTCCTTCAGGCGCTTCCAGGCTTCGATGAACTTGTCGGTCACCTCGCCCGGCCCACCGACTTCATCAATCGCGATCCAGTCGGCCCGGCCCCAGTTCTCCACAAACTGCTCGACCGTCATCTGCTTGCAGCAGACGCCGCATTTCCAGTGAGCCGGGATGGCTCCACGGCGCAGCCACCAGTCCTGATCCTCGTCCTTCACGGTGGTGGGGACGTTGCACCAGCGGAACTCCCTGGGTGCGCCGAACCAGACGAAGTAGACGTCATTCGCCGTGACCGCTACCTCCCGCTCAAGGCGCATGTCGGGCTCCGTGCATTCGAACACCAGGCGGTACCAGCCGTTGCGGTCGAAGGTCCAGTTGAAGGCGAAGTCCCGAGACGCTCCGGGCTCAAGCTCGAGCGGCAGAGTGATGGTCTCAGCAGCGGAAAGCGGCTCGCCCGCGCGGGCGACGCGCATGCTGAGTGTGACATCGCCGGCGAAAGGCTCCTTGCTTTCATTGAGCACCGGGGCGATGAATCGGACTGTGTCGCCCTGTCTCGGGATCATCTTCGACTGGCCGAGGTTTTCGCCGTCAATGGTCAGGCACACGGCGGCGTGTGCGACGAGACACATGACGAGAGACGTGGCGACGCGCATCATGGACCACCTCACCGGCGAGATTCGCCGCCGCGTGTTGCCGGACCTGCATACGCGAACGGAACAGCCTGGAACGCTCAGGGATGCTCAAGTGTATATAACCATGTCACAGTGAAGGTGTGGAAATGTAGGGCCACTAATAGTAAAAAGGGTTGGGAGCGCCCGCACGGGCCCCGCACGGGCCTCGTCAGAGCTTCCAGCGCTCGCACAAGTCACAGGCGAACTGCTCATCAATCCATGTCTCTGCTCAGGAGGTCGAGACGCAGATGAAGCGCACTGGCTTTACCTTGATCGAGTTGCTCGTCGTCATTGCCATTATCGCCATCCTCGCCGCGATACTCTTCCCCGTCTTCGCGAGAGCGCGCGAGAAAGCGCGCCAGAGTTCGTGTCTGAGCAATCTGAAGCAGGTCGGCACCGCCATGATGATGTACGTCCAGGATTACGACGAGCGCTACGGCCAGAGCATGAGCGGCACCTCAGCGGGCACCGTCACCCCCTATCACATGATCATGCCGTACATGAAGAACTCGCAGATTCTTCAGTGCCCCAGCAACAAGGATGAGATCACGGCGGCCGGTATCAACGCAGTCATCGGCGCGCTGGGCGCTCCGCCTCTGGCTCCTGGCTTCACGGGCACCAGCTACATCTTCAACACGGCTGTCTGGGAAGACGGGAACCTGACTGGGCTGGTGCAGCCCATTTCCGACGCGGAGATCCCCAGACCCGCCGAGACCTTCGTCATCGGCGACGGCAATCTTGCCCAGACGTTCAACTCGCCGATCATGGGGACTCACAACGAGATGGCCAACTGCACTTTCGCGGATGGGCATGCAAAGGTGGTCAAGGCGATCGAGACCACGGGCACCTACGTGGACTGCGAAGGCCAGACGAAGCGGACCTGGCAGATCCAGGGCGGCCCGTACAATGGGCGCTTTGAGTTGTGGGGCATCGTGCGCGACAACGGGACAGTGGGCGCTCTGCGGTAGGGAACGCTCGAGACCTGGCCATGCCGGGCCCGGTGACACTGCTGTCGCCGGGTCCGGCTTTGCCTGCCGGGCCTGCTTTTGGGCGCATCTTCTTTGTGATATACTGACCCCCTATGCTTCACCAGAGACGTCTGCTGAAACGCGCTGATCCCGTGCTGCTGATCATCGTCGCCCTGCTTCTGGCCGTGGGGCTGGTGATGATCTACAGTTGCACTCGCGCCAGCCTTGTGGCCGCGGGTCAGTCGCCTTTCCAGAAACTCCACCTGCAGATCGCCTGGCTGGCGTTGGGCCTGATCGCCATGGCGGGCGCACTCACCCTGGACTACGAGAAGATCGGCTCGCTCTCGGGCGTGCTCATGGCGGTGGTTGTGGCCCTGCTGATACTGGTGCTTGTCATCGGCGCGATTCAGGGCGAAGTACGCGGAACCAGGCGCTGGATCGACATCGGGCCGATCCACGTCCAGCCGTCGGAGCTTGCGAAGATCGCCGTGATCATCATCCTGGCGGTCTACCTGGCGGCGCGCGAGGAAGAGGTGGACACGCTATCGCTGGTTTCCCGGTCGCTGGTCTACGCCTTCATACCCACCAGTCTGATCCTGCTGCAGCCTGACCTCGGGACGCCCGTTGTCATCATGTTCATCTGGTTCGTCATGCTGTTTGTAGCGGGTGCGAGAATCACGCACTTACTTGCGTACGTGCTGGCCGGGGTGTTGCTTTTCGGCGCCGCATGGAACCTCGGGGTGATCCCGCAGCATCAAAAGAACCGCCTCCTGGCGTTCCGCTACCCTGACGCGGACCCGAAAGGCGCGGGCTGGCAGTTGCGGCAGTCGCTCATCGCCATCGGCTCGGGGGGCATGTGGGGCCAGGGGCTGTTCCAGGGAAAGCAGACGCAGCTCGGGTTCATCCCCGACCAGGAGACCGACTTCATCTTCACCGCGATAGGCGAGGAGAAGGGCTTCTTCGGCTGCTCGGTGGTCCTTGGGCTCTTCGGCCTTCTGCTCTGGCGAACGCTGCACATTTCGGCCAACGCCAAGGACCGCCTGGGGCAGCTCATGGCGGCGGGGATCGCCGCCCTGTTCTTCCTGCACCTCATCGTCAATGTGGGGATGACCCTGGGGATGATGCCCGTCAAGGGCATGCCACTTCCCTTCGTAAGTTACGGTGGCAGCAACCTGATCACAAACATGATCTGCATCGGGCTGCTCGAGAACATCTACATGCGCCGCCACAAGATCGTCTTCTGAGGAAACAGATCGCCCGCTGGCCGGGCACGGGACTGGGATGACATGGCACAGCAGCAGGAACCTGATGCTCCCGGCATTGTTGAGGCGGGATGGCAGGGGATCACCGTCCGCATTCCGCAGGACTGGAATATCGGCGCGATCAGCGGCGACTCGACTGCCGGGTATGTGCGTTGGGATGACGACGACATGCCCCGGCTGGAGGTCAAGTGGGCTTCCGAGAAGGGCTTCGTGGACCTCAACGCGGTGATCGACAAATACCTGCGGGATATCCAGAAGGGTCGGAAGAAGCAGGCGCCCGAAATCGAGATCACCCGGGATGTCAAACTCACCGGTCGCGGGAAGCGGAAGAAATCAGGCGCGAAATGCTTCCACTGGAAGGCGGAGCTTGAGGGCTACGGGGCAGCCTGGGTCTGCAAGGACTGCGGGCGTACCGTCATCGCGCAGCTCATGATGCCGCCGGGGCAGACTGGTGCGCAGGCCGAGGCTTTCGCGGGCGCGGTGCTCATGGGCATCGACGACCACCCCAACGGCGGCTGGACGCTCTGGTCGGCCTACGGCCTGGACGTACGCGTTCCCGAGGAATTCAGCCTGAGTGGTCAGAAGCTCATGGCGGGGCTGATCGAGCTGGAGTTCGCGAAGGAGACCGAGCAGATAAAGGTGGCCCGGTGGGGCATGGCGAGCGTGGCGCTCAAGCGCAAGAGCCTCAAGGACTGGGTGGGGTCGCAACTGGGCAAGGAGTTGCGCAAGCACGGAGCAACCGGGGACGAGGGCACGGTGAAGGGGCACGAGGGCCTGTTGCTCGAGGGCAGCAATGTGGGCGGGGTCCAGTTGCTGCAGCGTTTCATTGCCCACTGTCGCGAGCAGCTGTATGCCGACCGTCTGATCGCCCGGGCCTGGCATTGCGAACCGATGAACGACATCTACTACGTGCAGACTTTCGTGGACCGCAAGAACGTTGAGCTGGTCGATGAGATCGTAGCGCGCATTCAGTGCCACCCGGGGGTTGGCGATGATACAGCCCAATGCAGTGGCGACTAGGCGCAATGCGGTGACGTCTCTGATTGGGGCCCTTGCGCTGGTCCTGGTTGCGGCGGTAGGGGCCGCCATGGCCGACACCCCCGAGCCCGAGGGTCCGGAGGCCATGGTCCAGCGCGCCTGTGCCCTGATCGCCGAGGGTAAGCGCGACAATGCCGAGGAACAACTCCTCGCGGCGATCCGCGCCTACCCCGACCACCTCCCCGCGTTCCTGACCCTTGGCGATCTGTATGAGAAAGCCGACCGCATTGAAGAGGCCGCGCAGTTGTACGCACACGTGCTCGGCAAGCTGGCTCCCCGCAATGAGGCTGCGCAGCGAGCCATCAAGCGGGTGTTCTACCGTGGGCGTTTCCCGCGGGAGATCGCCCTGGACATACTGCCTCTCGCGCCGGCGGCCTTCGCAGGACACGTGGTGAAGCTCTCGGATGAGTTCCACTTTGGTTCCCGGCCTTCGCGCACTTTCGCTTACACCACTTCGCTGATTTTCCCGGCGGCGCTCGAGGGGAACCGCGCCGCGCCGTGGATCCGGCTCCCCAGCTCCATCGGGCCAGCCGAAAACATGCTGTTCAACCGCGTCGCTTACGGGCTCATCGCCGACGACCGGAACGAAGTGCTGCGGGCGCGCTGGCAGGTGGGCTGGCCGTCGTCCACAGTGCTGCCCTCCCGCGCGGATCACGAGACGTTGGCCCACCGCCTCCTGCAACTCGCCCTGCGCGGCCACGTGTATCTCCTGGAGTACCTGGACTTCGACCGTACGCCGGAAAAGACCGACTTGCTCGAACTCTACCTCACCGAAGCCGGACCGTCCGGCGCCGAACAGCTTGGCGACCGGATCTTCTTCTATGATGCCGAGAGCCCGCGGGCGCCCGAGGAGCTTGTACGCCAGCTTTTCCACGAACTGGGGCACCTCATGCTGCCGCGCATCGGGCCGTTCCCGGGAGACGATGTCTGGGCCAGCGGCGACCTGAGTGAGCGCCTCCTGTTCCAGTGGCTGCTGGAGGAGGCCGGGACGGTCACCGGCGACCCGTGGCCGGGCGAGCGTCCCGCCGAGGCACTCTATCGGCTGTGCGGGATCGGCGCGGAGGACGCCCAGCGGTTCCTCATGCGTGAGTGCCGCATTCCTCTCAATGCCTGGATGGCTACGCTTCCGGAGGAGTTCACCGGGGAGGATGGCCCCGCGCGTTTCGCCGGGTTCTGCTTGTGGCTGGAAGCGGCACACGGCCGCTCCACGCTTGCGGCCGTCCTTCACGGCGCCCAGGGAACGGAGCCGGCGCACTTCGTCCAGGCGTACAAGGACATCGTGGCGAAGGCGTTCGAAGACGGCGGGGCCCTGTCGGTGGATGCGGGCGGGCTCAATCTCATGGCCAGCCGGCTCCTGCAAGCGCCGCGCGAGGCGGCCATCCGGCGCGAACTCGTGGCGCTGGGCAAGGGCGGCGAAGCGGTGTTCCGCATCTATCTGCCCGACGGCGACTACGACCTGGAAGTGCTTCGGAATGGCTCCGGTGAGACGCTCATCAACGTAACGCTGGACGGCCAATCAAAGCTGGTCGGGAACGCGGACCAGCCGGCGTCACTTGGCGCTGTTACCGCGGGATGGCACGACGTGGCCATCTCGTGCGGCTCCGACGGCCCCCTGGAGGTCCTGGGTCTGCGCATCCGAAAGGCCGAACCCGCGGGCTGATGGCGCCCCGGTCATCCCACACCTGCCGCGCAACTGACTGAGGTCCTCCGCCCATGGGTCGCGCGCACCTGTTCCTGATCGCCGCTGTGCTCTTCCTCGCCCGCGCGCTGGCCTTCGATGCCCCCTACCCCGAAGGGCACCGCACACGCATCAACGGCTACACTGTCCTACAC
>JAGPGE010000137.1 GCA_018056145.1 Armatimonadota bacterium | reverse complement strand
CTCCCAGCGTCTGTGCGCGCAAAGCTGCGTTTACCCGAGCTTCGAGACCACTCGCAGCCGGAGCTTCACTCTGAACCTTCGGGGCTTGGCCGAGCCCATGTCTGATTCGCGCATCGAACCTGCTGCCATCCGCAATCATGTGATCGGCCCGCAGGACAGCACCGTCGCGCCCATCGAGGAGCTTCGCCTGTTTCTCACGCAGGCAGTCTCCTACCTGTTCCTGCGCACCGATCTTCCCCTGCCGGACCTCACCCTCGCCCACCCGCTTCAGGCGGGGGTGATCTGGAACCAGGACCCGTGGTCGGAAGTTGCACTCGCCAACGGCCGCAGGATGAACGCGCTGGACATGGCCGAGGCCTCGCTGGAGGGGATGGCCGGGGTACTGGGGCGCCTGGGAACCGCCGATTGGGCGCTGCCAGGCTGGAGCGGCTACGCGGACTGGTACACGCACATCATCGACCTGCTGCGCCGGCTGGAGTTCGAGGCCGCCGCCGGGCACCTGGAGTGGGTCGCCAAGAGCCTGGCCTTCGACGGCCTGGAGCCGGAGATCGCGCGGGACGTGGAAGTCCTGTACCACGAGATCACCCCCGATCTGTTCGTCGAGGGCGGGGAGCATCTCGCCCGCGACCTCGGCCTCGCGCCGCCGTTCAGCGAGGAACAGTTGCTGTCGACACTCACCACGCCGCCAGAAGACACCCGGGCGTACCTCCGCGGGCATCTCGCCCGGGCCGCGTCGGAAGCGGGCGAGGAGATCGAGATGGTCGGCTGGGACGCCGTCAGCTTCCGGCACCGGCGCGTAACCGTCTGCATGCCGCAGGCCGAGATGTGTACCCGCGCCGACCTTCCGGATCTGAGCGGGATGGACCTCGACGAGATACTCCAGGCCGCCGCGGACTTCACCGTCCCGTATACATTCGGCCAGCGCCGCACCCAGCATCACCAGATCAGGGGCGGCACGGCGAAAGCCATCGTTCCAAAGGCCGCCAACTGACCCCGGAACAGGAGAGAGTATCATGGCGCATGATCACGACATGCTGAGCAGTGTTGCCCTGGGGGCCGACATAGAGTGTCGGGTGATCGTGCCCTCGGGCAACCCCCGGGAACTGGCCAGCGCGCGCACAGCCATCACCGAGGCCCTGCGCGCGAGCGACACCAGCCCCATGCCCTCGGCGGAAGTTCGCTGGCGCATGCCCAGGTATTTTCTGCCTGACTCTGTGGGGTCTTTCTACTGGGATGTATGCCCGGAGACCGACGTGTTCGAGTACCAGACGGGGGAATGCCGCACGCCCCAGGAACTGGTGGCGTCACAGGACGCTATTCGCAAGGTAATCCGCGACCGTCTTGGAGGGCGCTACTCTCTCGCGGCCTGCGGATACATGCTCAGCGGCGCTTCCCACCGGCCTTTGAGGTTCTCGGGAAGCCATCTGAACATCACCTTCAACTCTCGGGGCGCGGATACCCGCCCTGTGCCCGATCTGCTCATGGCCCCGGCGGTCCAGAATGCCCTGCTGTTCTTCCTGGCCACCTCACCGCACATTGGGATCGGCGCTGGGTTCGGCCCTCACTGGAGTTTGCGGTCGCACCCGGCGTGCATCATGTATGACGTGTCCGAGTCCTGCTGCGACGGCAAAGGCCTCCTTCAGCCCGGCAGACATGAGGCGGTGGCGGCCCACGAGACAGGCTGGCACTACACGCACCTTGAGGCTGGAGGCTGGGCGCGGGGGAGTTACATCCGCGTGCTGGATGTGGCCATGGCCGCGATCCACGCCCACCTGGCCTTCCACCACACCCGAGAGGTTCTGGACTTCCTCGCCCGGTACGGCATCCAGGGCAATGAAGAGATGAGCTGGCATGTGCTGCGCCGCAGGCTGTCGCGCACACTGCTGGCCAGCGACCGCATCGCTCACAAGGTCCGCTGCGGCCCCAACTACTGGTCGCTGGTGGACTTTGCGCACCTGCGGCAGGACCTGTACGCCCGATACTTGCCCGAACGCAACCAGATCGACTGGGTAGCCTGGGCGTACCGGCAGTGCGAGTCGATGGCCGAAGATCTGGAGCGCAATCAGCCCTGTGGACCACTGTTGGGGATCGACGCCTACGTGAAGATGAAGTACCTGTACGAGCCCCTTCTGCGCGAGCAATACGGGTTGGAACTGAGAGACATCTGGCCCCGGAGCGACACCAATGCCGAGGAGCCCACGCGGTCCCCCAGCGTGAAAGGAGCGCGGGCGATCCGGGAGCAGCTCTACGGCTTGTCCATTCTCTGGCATGACTTCGCGGCCACCGGGCCGGGGCTGTACGAGGAAGTCATCGCCGCCAATCCCGAGCTGGCTCCCTGGACCACTCCCGACCTGGAGATGCCGGAAGGCCTGCCGAGAAGCCGGGCACGCCGCAGGGCGATCCTCCTGGCGGCGTACCAGGAACTGTGTCGGCGCACGGGGGGCAAGATCACCCCGGCATTCGCGGGATTTCACCGCATGGGCGTGCTCATTGAGGGCGACGCCGGGCCGGCGGTTCATTACCACCCGACACCGAACGTCTTGGACGAGCGCATCAGCCCGCAAGACTTGCGGCTTGTGGAAGAGCACTGCCGACTCGCACGTGTCGAGCCCGGCCCTGTGATCGCCCATGCCTTGGCGCTTCAGGAGGGATAGGCACAGTGGAACAGTCCCTCGTCGATCTTCTGGATTCCCTGGGCAGCGTGCGAATGGGGTTCAACGAGCAGTTGGGGCGGTTCGAGGTGAGGGGCATCCCCTGCGCCGACTTTCATCACCGCGGCCTGAACCTGTTCGAACGCCGGGGCGAGACGGTGCTGGAGACCGAAGATGGGCGCCCTCTGGGGGCGTGCCGGGACATCGAAACCGCGCTGGCCGCCGGCCTGCGGAGCTTCGGCATCGACGCCCACGCGACCCCGCCGCCGCTCAAGCCCGTGGAGCCCTCGGTCGCCGCGGCATGCCGGGACTGGTCGGTTCACCAGCACTTCTTCGGGGCGTCAACAGTGGTTGGCCGGGACGATCTGGCCCGGGCGGTCATGGATGGCCTGTGTTCCGGCGCAACCGTGGTTCTTGAGGGGTTCCCGGGGATCGGGCTGCATTCGGTGGTGGCCCGGGCGGCCGCAATCGCGCTTCAGGGGACCGAGATCCCGCCGGTGGTGGGCGGCGCGCGCTTCCTTGAGCTGGATTGGCTCAAACTCGCTGCCGGGCAGACGGCCGGCAACGCCTTCGGCCCAGGCGAGCGCCTGAGTCAGGTGCTCCTCGGCGCGCTGGCCGCGGGGCATGTGTGCGTCATCGGCAGGGGAAGGTGCGACGAACTTGCCCGGGTAGCGCCGCCGGATTTCCGGGGCATCGTGCTGTGCAACACTCCCCTGGAAAGCCGGGCGCTGGTGGGCATTTGCCGGGCGGTGCGCATCCCGGTTCCCGAACTGCCCGAGCACCACTGCCGCCGGGCGCTGGAATGCACGGCGCGGCGGCTGGAGCGCGACCTGAACCTGCGGGTGCCAGTCGACGCCCTGGAAATGCTCCTGGAGATGTCCCGTCGCCGCAGGCCCGAAGACGCCCCGGGGCCCGCGTGCTACCAGGTCGAGCCGGGGAGCCTGATCTCCGCCCTCACCGCAGCGGCCCAGCGCGCCCGGTCCCTGTACCCCGGGAACATCCAGGCAGCAGTGACCCCCGGCCTCCTTGCCATGGCCCAGATGGATGCCGGCGTGCCGGAGGACCGCATGATGTCGCTGGTGAACCCGCCCGTCGGCGGTCTGTTCCCGGGCGGACAGGCGGGGGACGGTCCAACCACGGAGGAGCGCGGGGCTGAGGGCGCTATCGGGGCCCCGAACTGACCGCTGAAATGGGTTGCGGCCGGCGTCCCCTCAATCGTACTCGTACGCTGCCGGCTCCCAGCCGCTGGCGCTGATGACCTTCCACCGCCCGCCTTCCTTCGCGAAGTCCACCTTCACCTTCAGGTCGAGGCCCTGCGAAAGCTCACTGCGATGCCCCGCCGCGAACCGCGCGTGGATCACCGCCTGGGCCCTATCGCCCGAGACGCTCACCCGCGGCGGCTCCACATGCAGCCGGAAGGGCTCGGGCTGCCGGAAGCCGCTGACCACCATGCGGGTAATGTCTCGCTTGCGGTGGGCGCCATCGTCGTAGTTATCCGAGACATTCCGGAGCACGGCCCCCGCGTCTTTCATCTCAACGGCCTGCCGCACCTGAAGGATCACGCGGTTGATCTGCACTTCGTCGGGCTCTGTGGGGCGCATGCGCCACCAGGCGTAGCCGGCAACCAGGGCGACCACAAGGGCCAACGCGCCAAGAAAGACCCTCATCCAGGCTCACCCCCGGGCGTGAGAATCAGTGTGCGCCGACATGCGCTTCTGCGAAGTATAGCACCGCGAGGCATGCCGGGGTTCCGTGCGCGGCGCGTGGGCAGGGCGCGTCGCAGTTCCATGCCAGCTTGACCGCCGCAGGTAAGTGGCATACACTTCCCTGCGCCCGATGGCGCTATTCGAGAGGGTAGGCCGATGCTCCGCGACCGCCGCTCATCCCTGACACTGGCCCTGATCGGGTTCGTGGCTGCCCAGGTGCTCTCCTGGGCCGGATGGCTGTGCTCTGTGGACAATGGGCTCCTGTCGCTGGCATTCCACCAGCGCGGGACTCGCCCTCCGGCGCCGCGGGTGACCATCGTCGCGCTGGACCCCCTGGACGTGTACTCTGAGCCCGGTGCGCCGGAATCATCGCCTGCCGTCACCTATGCGGCTCTGGTTGAGCGCCTCCATGCCGGCGGCGCGCAGGTCATCGCGCTGGATGTGCCCATGGCTTCCCTGCTCGCCACGCGCGGCGCCGGATCGCCGGGCACGCAGCGTCTCGCGGAGGCGATCCGCAATGCTGGCAATGTGGTTCTGCCCTGTGTTCTGGAACCGCCGGGGATCGCCACGGGACGTACTCATCCCCAGGTGCCGACCCGTTTCAGCCTGGGCAAGGGCACTCTTCTCGTGCCGGCCGAGCTGGTGGATGGCGTGCTGCTCGCGCCTGCATCAAGTCTGACCCAGCACGCCGCCGGGCTGGGTCACGTGAACCTGTATCCCGACGTCGACGGGGTGATCCGGACACTGCCCCTGGTCACGTCCGCGCATGGCCGCCTGTGGCCCGCTTTGGCCCTGGAAGTGGTTCGCGTCCAGCTTGGTTTGCCCCCGGGAGCCGCTGAAGTGGGCGCGGGGAAGGCGCGCCTCGGCGACACCCGACTGGCCGTTACCCGCGCAGGCGAGATGTTCCTCAACTTCTCCGGAGGCTACAAGCACTACCCCTGCCTGGATGCCCGCGAGGTGCTGGAAACAGGTACGGAGGCTCTTGGCGAGGCTGTGAACGGCAAGGTGGTGCTGATCGGTCCCACAAGCCATACGGGATACTGGCGCACCCCGATCCACCCGGTCATGCCCGGCGTTGAACTGACCGCGAATGCCGTGGGCAACCTGTTGCAGAACACGTGGCTACGCCGACCCGCGCGGTGGCTCCCCGCGCTCTTGTCACTACTGCTTGCGATCGTTCTGGGGCTCGCCTGCCCGCAGGGCAGGGCCGCGTACGCGGCACTGGTGAGCGGTAGCCTGGTGGCCGGGGTGCTGGTGGTCGCCCTGTTGCTGTTCATGTCCGGCTTCTGGTTCCCCGCCGGGAATGCCGTGGCCACTCTCGTGATCGGCGGACTGGTGCTCATCGTCCGCTCGGCTTCGTACGCGGACCGGGCCCGCGAACGCGCCGAAGCCCGGCTGGACTCGCGCCTGGACGCCATTGCGGGCATCGGCGCCCTGATCGTCTCCACCATCGACCGCCGGCGCCTGCTGGACGAGGTCGTGCACTGGGTCGAGCGCGAACTCGATGTGCCCGCGGTATCGATTCTGTTGCTGGACGAACGACGGCGGAAGCTGGTGTTCGAGGTGGCGTCCGGTGAGAAAGGCCGCCAGGTCCAGGCGTTCTCGCTGGAAGTGGGTGAGGGCGTGGCGGGGACGGTCGCCTCCACCGGACAGGCCCTCATCGTGGACAGGGCGGCGGCGGACCCCCGCCATCAGCGGTTCATCTCCGATGCCGTGGACTTCCCGGTGGAGTCGATTCTCTGCGTCCCCATCGCCCTGCATGGCGAGGTCATTGGGGTCATCGAGGCCCTGAACAAGCGCTCGGGGCCCTTCACCAGCCAGGACACGGACCTGCTCACCGTCATCGCCCAGCAGGCCGCGCTTTTCCTGGAGACCGCCCGGCTGTACTCTGAACTGCAGCGCCGGGTGGATGAGGCCACATCAGGTCTGCGCCAGGCGAACCGGGACATCACCAGCCAGAAGGCCCGCCTGGAGACGCTCCTCGCCGAATTGGAATCGGGTGTCATCTACACCGACAACCGCGACCGGGTGGTCACCTGGAACCGCACCGTCGAGCGCCTCCTGGGAGTGCGGGCCGAGCAGGCAATCGGGCAGCCAGTCCTGGCGCTCATCGGCCACCCCGGTCTGTCTGACCTCCTGGCCCGGCCGCTGTCGCTCATGGGCGGCCGCGCCGCCGAGGAGCTTGAGATGTCCATGGATGGGCACACGGTCTTCCTGCGGGCGTCGGTGAATACGGTGGCTGAGGAAGACGGGTTCGGCAAGCTCGTGCTCCTTACAGACATTACCAGGCTCAAGGAACTGGACCGGATGAAGACGGATTTCGTCTCCTTCGTGTCCCACGAACTGCAGAACCCGCTTGCATCCATCCGTGGCTTCGCCCATCTCCTGCAGCAGAAGACCGAGGCCGATTCCCCCAATGCGCGCCTCATCCGGTTTCTCAACCAGCAGGCGACGCGCATGCAGTGGCTGGTCGAGGACTTCCTGGACATCTCGCGCATCGATTCGGGCGTGCCGCTGTCCATCCAGGTCCGGGAGATCGAAGACGTGCAGAGCATGATCCAGCAGGTCTTCGAGTTGTACGCGGTGACCACCCAGGACCACGAGTTTGTGGTGGAGATCGCCGAGGACCTGCCCCCCTTCGAGGCCGACCGGCGGAAGCTGGAGCAGGTGCTGGTGAACCTTGTGGGCAATGCCGTGAAATACTCGCCGGACGGCGGCGAGGTGAAGGTCACCGTGGAGCGCGGCGGCGATGACGTGCTCTTCTCCGTGCTCGACGAGGGCATCGGCATTTCCGAGGAGGACGTCGAACACCTCTTCCAGCGGTTCCGGCGCGCCCCGGGAACGCGCGAACGTGTGCGGGGGACCGGCATCGGCCTGTTCCTGTGCCGGTATCTCGTGGAAGCCCAGGGCGGGCGCATCTACGCCGAGCCCCGTGAGAAGGGGTCCGCCTTCCGGTTCACCATTCCCCTGCGTCCGGTGGACGGGAGTGATGACAATGGGCGTCCGGCCACCGGTTCCGCTCAAGCTGGGTGACGTGTTAGAATTGAAGAAGCCGCACGCCTGCGGAGGTAACCGCTGGGAAGTCGTGCGCCTGGGGCAGGATATCCGCCTCCGCTGTCTGGGCTGCGACCGCCTGGTGATGCTCCCGCGATCCAGGCTGGAGCGCCGCATCCGCAAGATCACCGCACCGGCCGGCGCAGCGCCGCTGGAAAGCTGAAGCAACCGCCCGCCAATACACTGAAAGGCGACACCCAATGCCAACTGTCAATGCTGATATTGCCGTGGCTGCACCCGTGGATCGCGTCTACCAGATCGCCCGGGACATCGAGAAGTTCCCGGAGTTCATGGATGACGTGGAAAGCGTGGAGATACTCGAACAGACCCCCGAGAAGCAGGTGAGCAAATGGGGCAGCATCATCAAGGAGTTCAACCGCACCATCACCTGGACCGAAGCGGACTACTGGGACGATGCGGCGAGGACCTGCCGCTGGGAACAGCTTGAGGGGGATTTCACCCGGTACGAGGGCGAGTGGCAGTTCGTGTCCGACGGCGAGGGAACCATCGCACGGCTGACCATCGACTACGAGTACACCGTGCCGCTCATCGGCGCGCTCATCCAGGGCTTGCTCCTGAAGAAGATGCAGGCCAACGTGCAGTCCATGCTGGAGGCCATCAAGGCCCGGGCCGAGGAAGGGTAGGAGGGAGCTGAGCCTCAACCCGAGGATATACATGACCACCATCGCCCTCTACGGGCTCTCGCTGCTCCTGCTGTCGCGGTTCGCCGCCGGCGATGACCCGGCGGAGGATGCGCCTGCCGCGGCACAACCGGTTCCGCGCATAGCCGTCGGCGCGATCCGCTGGGATGCGTGGCATGGCGAAGCGTCGAGTGTGGGCGAGGTGGTGGAGGGGACTCTCGGGCCGAAGCGCTACCACAATCGCCTGCCGTTCTTCGCGAAGGTCATCTCCGATGACCAGGTGGAGATACGCGGCGATACCCAGGAGGTCATGGATCGGGAGATCGCCTACGCGCATGAAGCCGGACTGGACTACTGGGCTTTCGTCACGTACCCTCCGGACATCCCCATGAGCAGAGGGCTCGAACTCTACCTGTCCAGCACGCGCAAGCAGGACATCCATTTCTGCCTGAACCTTCAGGGCGGGTGGGAGAGCGGTGGCGGCATGGCTGCCTGGCCCGCGAAAGTGGAGCGATACGTCAAGTATTTCGCTGATCCATGCTACCAGACGGTTCTCGGGGGCAGGCCGCTGGTGTACCTGTACTCGGTGGGCGATCTTGTGGGCGAAGGGCGCTTTGCCGACTGGAGCCAGGCCCGCGAGGCATTCGACCGCCTGCGACAGGCTACTGTGGAGGCCGGAGTCCCGACTCCGTACTTCGTGGTTCAGGATTGGTCGCCCGATGCGGCGGCCGAGAAGATGAAGCTGCTGGGGCTGGACGCCATCGGGGCCTACGCCATGGCCGGCGGCGGCAATGAGGCGCCTTTTCCGAAGCTGGCCGAACTCGTGGCGGCATGGTGGGAGCGCTGCAAGGCGACGGGGGCCCCTGTGGTGCCGCTCGCAATGGCCGGGTGGGATCGTCGCCCGCGCATCGAGCGGCCTCATCCGTGGGAGCCATGGCAGAAACCGGGCGAGGGGATGGACAGCTACTACCAGCCGCCCACGCCGCGGGAACTCGCGGCCCATGTCGGCGAGGCGCTGCGCTGGGTTGGGGCGAACCCCAATACCGCGCCGGCTCGGGCGGTGCTGATCTACGCCTGGAATGAGAACGACGAAGGTGGCTGGCTTGTGCCCACACTCTATGAGGGGTCGGCCCGCCTGGATGCGCTGAAGGAAGTCCTCGCGGGGCGTTGATGGCAACTGCTGGGACGAGGAAAGAGCGCACTCCCACATCGGAGTGCGCTCTCGTGGTCTGCGGGTGTCAGGGGCGGCCTAGTTCGGGTCGGCTGCGCGGGTGAACATGCTGGGCGTGGCGGTGTTGATCCACTTGCCGTGCCCGTCCACGAAGCAGACGTTGGCGCCGTCATTGTGCCGCTCGACGAGATCCCAGTGAACCGAGGTCCACCCGGTCGTTCCGGACTCGCGGTTGAACAGCGCCGCGTGGTTGGGTGCATACCACCAGGTATCCATGGTCCAGCCGTCATAGATCATGACCGTGGTCGCAGGCATCTTCACGTCCCCCTGCGCGCACCAGTCGAGACCCGCTGAACCGATCCCGAGGGCGGGGTCCGGGTTTGCGCCGTTGTAGTTGTACGTGAAGGGGAAGGTGGCATAGGGCATCTGGTTCTGGGTCTGCTGGTACGACGGGCACTGGAAGATCTGGTCATTGTTGATGTACGGCATGACGCATTCCGCCCATGTCAGGTAGTTCGTGGTCAGGGTGTAGCCGGTGGGTACGTGCACATACCACCACCACTTGGGCGGGAAGCGGTCGTCGTAGTCCTGGCAGTACATCAAGGCTCCGAGTCCGATCTGCTTGACGTTCGACAGACAACTGCTCTGCCGCGCCTTCTCCCGCGCTCTTGCGAACACCGGGAAGAGGATAGCGGCCAGGATCGCGATGATCGCGATCACCACCAGCAACTCGATGAGTGTGAAGCCACGACGGGTCATCTCGTCTCCTCCTTCTGTGAATGGACAACGGGTCAGACGCACAATCTCGACGGAGTGCATAGGTATGCGATCCTATGCTACACCGCCGGCAGGTCGAGAGAATGGCGATTTGCGGAAGAAAACCGTACGCAGCAAGCCAGCGTCTGATCCGCAACGGGTTGTCAGCTACGACCCCGCGAGAACCGCAAAGATGGCCTCTGTCATCCGCACCTGCGTCAATCCATCGTCTATGGTGCAGACCGGCTCCGCTTTGCCCGCGGCCACATCCACCGCGTTCTGCGCCTGCTCCAGGAAAGACCAGCTATACTTCACCTGCGGCAGCCTGATTTCCTGCCTGTCACCCATCGCGTAGATTTCGACCTCCGCCGGAACGTTGATGAGCAGCGGCGGCGGGAGCTTCACCCGCACCGAACCGCCCTCGAAATACAGGGTGAGGTCTTCGTCCCAGCGCGTGTTGG
>JAGPGE010000136.1 GCA_018056145.1 Armatimonadota bacterium | reverse complement strand
CCTTTCGCCACCGAGGGCTACCCGAGGGATGACCCACAGACCTTGGAGGTCCCCTACTGGTTGCCCGACAGGCCGGGAATCCGCGAGGACTGCGCGGGCCTGCACGGCATGATCCGGCATCTGGATGACCATGTGGGGCGCGTGCGCGAGTGCCTGAATGAGACCGGCCTTGCGGACAATACCCTCCTGATCTTCACCACCGACCACGGAACCGCGATGCCTCGGGCGAAAGGCACCTGCTACGATCCGGGGACGAAGACCACCCTCGCCATCTACCAGCCGGGCAGAGTTGAGGGCGGCCGGCGGTGCGATGAGCTGCTGTCGAACTGCGACTTCTCGCCCACGATCCTCGATCTCATTGGCGAAGGCCCGATTCCCAACGCCGATGGCCGCAGCTTCCGTGGTCTTCTCGACGGTAGCGAGTACGAACCCAGAGATAGCGTCTTCTGCGAGATGACCTGGCACGACAAGTACAACCCGATGCGCGCGATTCGCACCCACACCCACAAGTACATCCGCAGTTTCGGCGACAGGCCGCTGGTGTACCTCCCGCTGGATATCTGGAACGGGCCCGCCGGGGCCGAGATGCGGGAGGAGTACTACGGCTCGCGCAGGCCGGCGGAGGAGTTGTACGACCTGCGCACCGACCCGCTGGAGACCCGCGATCTAGCAAGCGATCCGAACAGTGCGGGGATTCTGGAAGACCTGCGCGGGAAGGTGGATGCCTGGATGCGAGATACCGGCGACCTGCTGCTCCGGGGGGACTGGCCGCCCACTCCCGAACAGGCTGCGCGCGAACTCAGAGGGGAGCCGAACTGAATCCCATGAAGGGCAGACTCATCGACCAGTCATCAACCCCCTGCCGCAAGCTGGCAGCATGCGTTGTCGTGATATCGCTCGCTTCACTGTGCATGGCCCAGGATGACCTGGTCATCAGCACTTGCGATGACGCCTCGGTCTGGCGCGGCGGAGAATCCGAGGCGGAAACCGTGCGCGAGGGAACGGGTGCTGTCCGCTGGGTGCCTTCGAAACAGGCGGGACTGTCCAGCAACGCCATCCCGCACGACTGGACCGCCGGGAACTGCCTGTCCTTCTGGCTGCACAGTGCGAAGGGCACGGGCTCTCGCGTCTGGATCATCGTGGAGTCGCAGGACCCCACACAGGACGGCATGGACTACTTCTCGCAGTCACTGGTCGTGGACTGGCGGGGCTGGAATCGCGTGCTCCTGCCTTTCAGCGTGATGGCCCGGGTGCGCCACCCCATCGGCTGGCACAACATAGACACCCTGCAACTGCATTCCGCGTGGGACAAAGGCGCCGGTGCGTCGGCGGAAGATATGTGGATACTCGACGACGTTCGGGTGATCACCATGACCGACACCGGGCAGCGCATGACCGACGAGGAGTTCTTCGAGGCAATGGACCTGACGCGTCCCGGCCTGGAACGGGTACGCGAAGCCGTCCAAGCCGGGGACATCGCCGCGGCGAAGGAGCGCTTCCGCGAGTACTTCCTAGCCCGCCGCGATGTGCGCTGGTTCAGCAATTGGTGGGAGCGCCCGGAACCGCCGGAGAAGCGCCCGAATACCGGCCGAGCGGACGAAACCCTGGCCCACATCTACAACTTCGACGGGAAGAGATACGAACTGGGCGAGGACATTGACTGGGCCTCCAACCAGCGGAATGAAGGCGAAGCGGCGACGATTGAGTGGAATGCATCCCTCAATCGCCACTTCTTCTTCGACTACCTGGCCGGCGCGTATGTCGGGACGCTTGAGGAGAAGTACGCCACGGAGATCCGGGACATGATGCTGGACTGGATCGACGATTCACCGGTTCTTCTGTCTGGCAGCGGCAATGGCCCGTACCACTACGCCTGGGAGACCCTGAACACCGCGGTCCGTGCTGGAGACACCTGGATTGACGCCCTTTGGCGTACCGCGGACGCTCCCTGCTGGGATGCTAACTCCCTGACCACAGTGATCAAGTCCCTGGTCGAGCACGCACGCCATCTGCTCAAGTGGCCCAGCAAGGCGAACTGGCTGACTGCCGAATCCAAGGCGCTCACCATTGTGGGCACGCTCCTGCCAGAGATGAAGGAAGCGGATAACTGGCGCGAGACCGGCATCGAGCGCCTGTACACGCAGATGGCCGAGGAGATATACCCGGACGGCCTGGAGAACGAATTGGCCCTGGGCTACAACCTGTGGGTTCTGCGGAACTACAGCGACATCTACGACCTGATGCTTGCGAACGACCGCACCGGCGAGGTCCCGGCGGATTTCCGGGACCTGCTGGAGCGCATGTACAACTATCTGCTGTACGCGACCGGGCCGGACTGGCGAGTGCCGGGGCTCAATGATTCCGGGCACGCCGGGCCTGACGCAGCGCTCCAGAAGGGGTTCACCTACTTCCCGCATCGGACTGATTTCCAGTGGGTCCTCACCCGTGGCGCACAGGGCGACAGACCCGCCGGGACTTCGTATGCCTTCCCGTACTCGGGGCACTACGTGATGCGCAGCGATTGGACCCGCGACGCCCGGTTCCTGTTCCTGGATGCCGGTCCCTTCGGCTCGGGGCACCAGCATGAGGACAAGCTGGGCTTCACCATGCAGGCCCACGGGCGTTGGTGGATCGTCGAGGGAGGCAGCTACATGTACGACAAGTCCCGTTGGCGGCGCTACGTGCTATCCACCCGGGCGCACAACACGGCGCGGGTGGACGGCGAAGACCAGAATAGCCGCCGGGACCGTTCGACATACGTGCTCAAGCCGCCCTTTGAGCCGCTGAACAATCCCTGGGTCAGCAATGATTCGCTGGACTATGTATCCGGCGTGTACGACACCGGCTACGGCAAGGACGGGCAGATCCGGGTGACGCACCGGCGCGAGGTGCTGTTCGTGAAGCCCGACTACTGGGTGATCGTGGACACCTTCACGCCGCAGGACGACGCGGTGCATGAGTACGAGACCATTTTCCACATCAACGCCGAAACTGCCCGAACGCAGGGTAGTTCGGTGTCTGCGGTTGCGGACGGCCGCCGACTGGACCTGATCGGATCCGGCCCCGACCTCGCCGTCGATGTGGTCAAGGGGATCGCCGAGGAACCCGTGCAGGGCTGGGCGAATTACCCCTGGCGCGCGGTGCCAACGGCGCTTTTCCGGAACACCGCCGCCGGGAGTGTGCGGAACGTGTACGTGCTCGCTCCGTCCCCTTCCGAACAGCCCGCCGTGTCGGTGGAGACAGTGAAGTCAGATCCGGCGGGGGAGTGTCTGCGTGTGACCCGTGCGGACGGTTCGGCGGACGTGATTGCACTGTCGGCCACGGAAGTTGGGGGAGAGCAGAGCCTGGGGCCTGTCATCACTGACGGGCGCGTCGCCGTGGTATCGCTGGATGCCAGAGGCGTCCCCGGTCAGGTCGGCATCATTGGCGGAAGTCGCGTGCGTTACGAGCCGTAACCCGCTGACAGCAGTCCAAACAGGGAGCCAGGAACGTGAGCCTACCGATACGCATCGCCCACATCGGCGCGGGGCCCTTCAGCCGCGCCAACCACTCGCCCGCGCTGAAGCGTCTCTCATCCAGCGATGAGCCTGTCGTATCCATGGAGGCCATCTGCGACCTGGACCGCGGGAAAGCTGAGGCTTTCCAGCACGACTTCGGGTACAAGGCCATCTACACCGACCTGCATGAGATGATCGCGGAAGTCCAGCCGGAGGCGCTCTACGTCACGGTCCATCCAGCGAAGTCCGCCGGGGTCCTGGCGCAGGTGCTGCCATACGGAATTCCCACCTTCACCGAGAAGCCGCCAGGGGTGACCGTCGAGGAGTCCGAGAATCTGGCCGCGCTGGCAGACGAGCACGGCACTCTCACCTACGTCGGCTTCAACCGCCGGCAGGTCCCAGGACTGCGCCGGCTGAAGCAGTGGATGGAAGAGAACGCGCCCATCCGCTACCTGCGGGCCGAGATGATTCGCAATAACCGCACCGAGCCCGAATTCGCCGTGGGCACGGGGATCCACGCCCTGGACTGCCTGCGGTTCCTGTGCGGCAATGTGGTCACGTTGGAAGCCCACTCCCGCTGGTATGGTGAGACCCGGGTGCGCGACCTCCTCGTCCGCATCCAGTTCGACACCGGGATTCTCGCTGACCTGGCGATCCTGGTTTGCGCCGGGGTGTCGCGCGAATTGTACCTGGCGCAGGGCGAGGACCGGATGATGGAGTCGACGGTCGGACATGGCTACACCAGCCCACAACTGTTCCGTGGCGAGCGCGTGTACGCGAACAACGCGATTGTGGCCGAGATTCCCGTTGAGGAGGATGCGCTCGTGGCCGGGGGAATTCTGGGCGAACACCTGGCGTTCCTGGATGCGGTGCGCACCGGGGTGCTGCCCGGCTGCTGCCTGCAGGATGCTCGCCATTCGCTCCGGCTTGCCGTGGCCGTGTCCGAGGACTACTGCGGCCCCATCGACCAGTTCGTGGCTTCCGGCGTGAGCCAGTACACATAGCAGGGGGAGTGTTCAGATGGAAGTCTGTTGCGATCCGTCCCGGTTGCTGCGCGCCCCGGGGTACCGTGACCGGTACGAACGCTATGATCCTCCGGAAGAGCTCCTGCAACTGTTCCGGTCCCTTCAGCAGCCGGTCACACTGCTCCTTGTCTACGGCACCTGGTGCAATGATTCAGCGCGGATCGTGCCTGAGGTAGTGAAGCTGATGGACATGGCCGCCAATGACAGCGTCTGGCTTTTGGCTGTGCATGTGGCGTACTCCGAGACCAACCAAGGGCCCTTCCGCGCTGGGCCTGTGGATGTCTCTCGCTACCCAACCCTTGCGGTGCTGCGAGGGCATTTCCGGTCCACCACGGCGATTCCCGAGGGCGTTGAGATTGCCCGGTTTGTGGAACGTTCCCTGGAGGCCGGCCCCATTGCCGCAGGGCTCGCCGCTGCTGCCGGGACTGCCTGACCCTATCGCTATCTCGCGACCAACACCGGGGGCCTGCGACTGATGACCTGCCTACCGTCTGGCTACCCACACCGCGCCATCCATGCACTGCTGCTGCTCCTGTGGCTGGGGCTCATCCTCGGCGGCCTGATCTTCGGTCCGCTCAATGAGTCCATGACCCAGAAGATCCCGATCCCCATCTGCCTGGCCTGCACCTTCATCCTGGCTGTCTGCGCGGCGATCTGGTGGGATTACCTTCTGGGGCGCCTGCGCGGATTCGCGATGCTGCTGTGCATCGGCATGTCCTTCGGTTTCCTGGGCGACCTGACCATGGCGCGCTGGTTCGTAATCCCGCCACTCGATCCCCTGATTCTCGGCATGATCTGGTTCGGCTTGTGCCATATCTTCTACATCGCTGCTTGGCGGAGGATAGCGGGGATACTCCGGCTGACCAACTGGAAGGTGTGGCTGGCGTCGGTAACCCTCGTGATCCTCGCGGGCATCGCGTGCTGGTACTTTCTCGTGCAGGCGCCGGATGCCGGCAAGCTGCGCAACTACGGAGCACTGGGGTATTGCGTGCTCCTGTCGGGCAGCGCGGGGTGTGCCCTGGCGCTGGCAGTGCAACAGCCGCGGTTCGCCCCGTCCTTCATCGGCGCCGCGCTGCTGATCGTGTCGGATGTACTGCTGGGCAGCTACGTTTTCCGCGGGAACAAGTGGTTCCTGGTGGACACCGGCGTCTGGTTCATCTTCAACCTTGGCCAGTTGCTGATCGTCTTCACGCCGGGCTATCTGCTGGCCGGGATCCGCCGCGGTAAGCTGCCACTGACAGAGCCTCGGGAGTTATAGGGGGAGGCCGATCCGTCTCCCTCACACCTTCCTGCGCGACCGTTCCCGCGCTGCGAGCATCTGGTCGATCATCTCCCGGATCTTCGGCGCTGCCTGCTGGACGAACAGCTCCGCCAGCATCTTCCCATGCTCCGCCGTGGACTGGCGCGGGTCCTCGCCGCTGATACCTTGAGTGTCCAGGTCGACCTCGCCCTCGGCCGGCAGTTCGCTCAGGTCAACCAGGTCCGGCCGGTAGTGAAGCAGGAGCGAGGTCTCATTGCGCGCCGCATGGTCACCGCCTTTGACATCCACCCAGCCAGCCGGCACGTAATCCTGCCAGGCAACAGCCTGCGCGTGAGAGTGGCAGATGTTGAACCGCTGCACCGCTTCCTGAATTGTCTCCACGTGTGCGCCGCCGTAGTGCCCCATGATGATCAGGATCACCCGGAAGCCCTCGTCGTGCAGCTGGTCCAGGTAGTTCAGGGCCAGCGAGTACACGATTTCCCGCGAGAACTCCAGCGTATGCCGGAATTCCTTGTACGGCTTCATCGTCTGGTAGCCGCAGTAGACGGGTGGCAGTACAACGCCGCCGACTTCGCGCGCGAGATCCAACGCCATGTTGTAGGCCTTGATCGTGTCCAGGCCCACCGGGTTTTGCAGCCCGTGCCACTCATGGGCGCCCCAGGGTATGATCGCAAATGGGCACTCCTCAATGATCGCATCCAGCTGGCGCGGCCTGAGCTCCTCGTATCTCATCTGGATCAGCTCCCTTGTCGCGTGGGTCTTCGGGCTGCGGCGTTTCTTCGCCCTGATCGGCGCCGTCTCCTGCAAACCCCGCAAGGTCAAGCTGGTCACCCTGACGAAATCCCCGGAAACTCGCAGTCACCGGGCCCGGAGGTCATTCGCGATGGAACTCCTGATTCTGATTCTGGTTCTGCATTTGCTCGCAAGTATGGCAGGCGCCGAAGAGGCCTTCGTCGATCACGGCGTGGGGGCGCCGGTGGCTGAATCGCGAGGGGTTGTGGCGGCCTCCGACGCTGAGGGCAATACGGTGGTCATCACGCTCAGCCTGGACAACAGCCCGCGGGGATGGATCCTGCTGACTGATGTCAAGTCCGGGACGTCAGAACAGTACTACTACCCGGAAGGGGTGCCGAACTCGCCGCCCTTCGCCTCTCTGATGAGCGCGAACGGGCGGTTCTACACTTTCGCAGGGAACGTCCTGCTGGAGTTCGACGTGAAGAACTGCGAGTGGCTGTTCCACGGCATCCCATCAAAGAGCGAGAGCGCTTACTGCGGCTCGGCGATGGTGGATGGTCCGGGCGGCTTGATCTTCGCAGGCAGCTACCCCAGTTGCAGGCTGGTCTCGTATGACCCGGCGACGCAGGAAATGAAGGACTATGGACGCCTGGACGACGCGGAGCATTACGTCATGAGCCTGGTTGCGGATGATGCGGGATGGCTTTATGCGGGGATCGGGACGGCACGGCAGAACATCGTGGCGTTCAATCCGGCCACGGGCGAACGCCGGGACATCGCGCAGGAGGACGACCGGGTGCTGGGCTCCGGGAGCGTACGCGTCGGCACTGACGGGCAGGTGTACGGGCTAGCCGGAAAGAGCTGGTACCGGATGCACGCCGGCGAGGCGGAGAAAGTGGACGGCACCAAGGTCCCGAACGCGAAGCCGACCGGGGCGATTGACTGGGGGCGCAAGTCCTGGGACCTACCCGGCGGCGGGAAAGTGAAGACCGTGAACCTGCCGGAGCGGTGGATGGAGATCACCGACGCGCAGGGCCAGACCACGCGCCTGGACCTGGACTACAAATCCGAGGGCGCGGACATCACGTCCCTGGTCCTCGGCCCGGACAAGATGGTGTATGCCTCCACCGCACACCCCATGCACTTCGTAGCGCTGAACCCGGAGACGGGCGAGCTTGCGGACTGGGGGCCCGTGCCTCGGGTTGGCGGTGGGAACTTCTGCGCCATGGACAGCCTGGGGCGCTTCGTCTACGGCGCGGCCTACGCGGGCGGGCATTTCTACGAGTACGACACCACGCGGCCCTGGAACAACGAGACAGGAGATAATCCCAATCCCCGGCTCATCGGCGCCTATCCGGGCGACATCACGCGCCCGCGCGCGTGTCTCGCGCATCCCGACGGCCGGCATGTGATGATGGCCGGTTTCGCGGGCTACGGGATGTGCGGCGGCGGGATGGCGATCTACGACCAGACAGCGGGCGAGGTTCAGTTGATCACCCACGAGAATCTGGTGCCCTTCCAGAGCACCATCGCCCTGGATGCCCTGCCTGATGGGAACGTAGTGGGCGGCACCAGCATCTCGACCCCGGGCGGCGGGCACCCGCAGGCCAAGGAAGCGGTGGTCTACGTGCTGGACTGGGCCACGCGCAAGGTCAAGTCTACCTTCGTTCCCGTGCCCGGCGCTCCCGAGATCCCTGCGGTCATCGTCGGGCCGGATGGGCTTGTGTACGGCGCGGCTTCGGGCAGCCGGTTTTTCGTGCTCAACCCACAGACGGGTGAGGTGGTGCATGAAGAGAACCTCAGCGCCTACGGGGGCACCCCGCGGAAGCTCTTCGCGCTCGGGCCGGACGGGATGATCTACGCGGGGTTCACCGGGGCGATCGTGCGCATTGAGCCCGGCACCTTCAAGCACCAGAAACTGGCCAGTCCGCCGACAGGGATCAGCGCGGGCCTCGTTCTCCACGAGGGCCGGCTCTACTACGCATCCCGCTCCCACTTGTGGAGCTATGACATCCCGACAGGCGAAGAATAACCGAGCGAAGCCGGGCGCTCCTCAGCGCACCATGGGCGACCCGCCGATCACCAGCACCCAGTCCCGGTCATCTGGGGTGGTCAGTTCGACCTGCGCCGCCTCGACACGGGTTTCGCCCTGCCACCAACCGGTCTGGGGGTCGAACCAGCGCGCTTCGGCCGGCAACTTCAGCTTGGACAGGTCCATCGACACCTGGCCACCAACCGGCACGTACGCCACCGCGCAGTCGCCATCGGGCGTGCGTGCCGCGGCGATGTGGCGTTCCGGATCGGCCAGACCGGGATTGGCGCGCACCAGTGATGGGTCGGGGGTAAGTCGCGTCCACGGGATGTGGTCGAACAGCACCCGCAGCGTGGTCATGTTCCGGATGCCCGGCAGGAGCAGTCCCTCATGCCACGGCGGGATGTTGGCCAGTCCCGCGTGGCCCTCTGCATCCTCGACCTCTTCTGGCCAGACCCAGATGGCATTGGTCCCGTAGGTAACCCCCGCAGGGTAGGCGTCCAGGAGACTCCAGTAAGCCGCGCGACGGACGGCATGGCTGCCATGGGGCCGCTTGCTCTGGTACGCCGGATGGCCCTCGTAGTTTGGCTCGAGATTGACCACGGGCCGCGCCGGCTCGCTCTGCCAGCCTGTGGCCGGCGGCCCCTCCGTCAGCCAGCGGATGTCCTTCTCGCCGTCCCCGTGACCGCTCTGGTAGCCGATGAAATCGAACCACTCCTCGTCCCGGTACTCCTCGGCCACCCAGCTCAGACCGCACGGGTGGAGCGTGACGAGACGGTCGTGGCGCTCGCCGAAAACCGCCCGTCCGATGGCGCGCCAGCGATCCGCGTGCTCGCCGTAGTAGTGCCCATCGCCGCCGAGAAGCCAGATCACCGGATGCGCGCCCCAGCGCGCGACGATGTACTTCGCGACGCGGATGCAGTTCTCGACGCTCAACTTCCGGCCGGGGTCGCTCTCCAGTAGCGCCCAGAGCACCACGGGAGCAGGCACGAGTCCGTGCTGGACGACTGCATCGACGCGTGCGTCAAGCCGGCGGAACAGCGCCGGGTTGATGCGAACCGGGTCCTCCTCCACGAATGCGACCTGCCCGAAGGGGTCCTTCGAGCACCCGCGCCATTGGGTGCTCACGAACTGGATCGCTGTGAACCGCTGGGCCTGGCGGGTGCTCAGGTAGCGCTCCCAGTCCTCGGGCCGTGACCGTAGCGCACCGTTCCAGGCTGTGTCGGCGAGCCAAAAGAACGGCGTCCCGTCGGCGTGAACGAAGCGCCGGCGGTCCTCCGACAGCGTGATCGGCCCGTGCCGGAAGAGGGGGTTATCTCCGTCGTACGGTATGCACTCGAACCGGCCGGTCTGTCCGTGCAGGCCGGCATTGCTGGCGTCCGAGCATTCGGTGCGCCAGGTCCAGGTACCCAACTCATCAGGGCAGAAGCGGAGCTTCCAGTCGGCGTCGCCGTCCCAGAAACCCTCGATGCGCTTCTCTGCTCCGGTTGGCGAAGTGAAGATCCCAACCAACGTGCATTCGGCTACCGGGTTCACGCATCCCCGGGTGCCCGTGAGGTCAACCTCGTGAACCGTCCAGCGTGCAGTCTGCATCGATCATTCATCCTCGGAATCGGGTTTGGGCTGAAGGACGGCCTTGTCCTGACGCGTGGCGGCAGTCTCCACGCTCAGTTCGTCGGCGTTCGACGTCTTGCCTGCATGGGTGCCCCAGCGGATGGTTCCGGCCTCGGACCGCTGCCACACATGCAGGACTAGACTCGCGTTGAACAGACCCCAGAACGCGGCGGGCCAGTAGAAGTAGTGGGGCCCCTGTACATGCAGAACCGGCAGGTGGATTGCCGCCAGCATGCCGAGGAGCGTCCAGGTTGGGCCGCGGTTCGTATGGACCAGTACCATCAGGC
>JAGPGE010000135.1 GCA_018056145.1 Armatimonadota bacterium | reverse complement strand
CGGCCTGCGAACTGGCGGAGGACGCCTGCGCGCTGATCACGGACCGCGGCTATACGCGCATTCAGAAGCGGTGGCGGGAGTACGTCGCGGAACACGCCCTGTGCCGGGTGATCCAGGTCGAGACGGACGTGGTCGTCCCCGTGGAGGCAGCCTCAGGCAAGGAAGAGTACGCGGCGCGCACGCTCCGGCCCAGGATCCACCGGCTGCTGCCGGAGTACCTCGTTCCGCTCAAGGCACGCAAGCTCCGGAAGGGCTTTCCGGACTTCGATCTGGCCTCGGAAGATCTGAGCGCCCCCGAGGAACTCCTTGCACGCCTGGACATTGACCGCTCAGTGCCCCCGGTCAGCGCTTTTCGAGGTGGGCACTCCCACGCCGTGACGCTCCTGCGCGAGTTCATCGACCACAAGCTCGACCACTACGATGAGTTGAGCAACGACCCGTCGCTGGACTTCACCTCGCACCTCAGCCCGTACCTGCATTTCGGGCAGATTTCGCCGCTGGAGATCGCCCTTGCGGTTGCGCAGTCGCCTGGACCCAATGAGGAAGCGTTCCTGGAACAGCTCATCGTGCGCCGCGAGCTGTCCATGAACTTCGTGCAGTACAACCTGGCCTACGACAGCTATGACTGCCTGCCGGACTGGGCGCAAGCCACGCTCGCAGAGCACGCAAAGGACCCACGACCATACGTCTATTCCGAGGATGAACTCGGGCAGGCGCAGACCCACGACCCGTACTGGAACGCGGCGCAGCTTGAGATGGTCCGCGGCGGGAAGATGCACAATTACATGCGCATGTACTGGGGCAAGAAGATCCTTGAGTGGTCGCCGACGCCCCGGGAGGCCTTCGACACCGCGTTGCGCCTGAACAATCGCTACGAACTGGACGGGCGCGACCCGAACGGCTTCACCGGCGTGGCGTGGTGCTTCGGGAAGCATGATCGCCCCTGGCAGGAGCGTCCGGTCTTCGGGAAAGTGCGGTACATGAACGCCGCCGGTCTCGAACGCAAGTTCAAGATGGATGCTTACCTGGCGAAAGTCGCGGCACTCGGGCAATAGCGCCAGTCGCCGCGCGGCCCGGACCCACGGAGGAATGGCTTGTGTCACAACGCATCGCCGCGCAGTTCGTTTCCGGAGGCGTTTCCGAGCCCGCACGCTCGCTCACAGTCCGCGGTGAGTACGACGTCATCGTGGCCGGCGGGGGTCTGGCCGGAGTCTCGGCTGCGGTGGCGTCAGCGCGCGCCGGCGCCAGGACGCTGCTCCTCGAGCGCAACGGGTTCCCGGGCGGCGTCGCGACCGCGGGCATGTGCTGCTCGGTGTTCAACTGCTACTACACCGCCGGACATGAGCTTGTGGTGAAGGGGAACTCGCTGGAGTTTGTGGACCGCCTGGCACAGGCGCACGGCCCGGGCTCGCACTGGCATCGCCACAAGGGGCATATCATCTACGACGTTGAGACCGCGAAGATGGTCCTCACCGACCTCGTGGAGGAAGCCGGCGGCGACGTGCTCTTCGAAGCGCCTGTGGTCGGGGCGGTCATGGACGACAGCCGCCTGCGCGGAGTGGTGATCGAGACCAATTCCGGCCGCGAGGCGCTCCTCGCGGAGACCGTGGTGGACTGCACCGGCAACAGCGACGTCGCCTGGCATTCCGGCGCCCCGGTGCGCGAGACAGGCGGCGGAATCCATGGGCTCGAAAGCCTCGTCTTTCGTGTGGGCGGCGTCGACGTGGATCGTTTCGTGGAGTACTTCGTGGCGCACCCGGAGGAGTACCCGCCGTACATGGACGTGGACTGGACCTTCGAGGAGGCGCTGGCGCAGTACAAAGACACCGGCACATTCCTCTTCCCGCACGGTGGCGGCGAGCTTTTCAGCATCATCCGCGACGGTATCGCATCGGGCATCTACCCCACCCAAGTGGGCGTGCATGACCACATCGACGCGCTGCAGATCCACGCAATCCGCGACCTGGGCGTGGCGCATCTCATCACCGGGTTCAGCCGGATCGAGAAGCTGGATGTGGGCAGGATCACCCGAGCGATGATCGACGGCCGGAAGATGGCCTTCGAAGTCACCGAGTTCTTCCGCGGACACGTTCCGGGCTTCGAGAAGTCGTATGTCAGCGCCACCGGAGACGACCTGGGGATCCGCGTGAGCCGATGGATCGACGGCGAGTTCAAGTTCGCCCCCGAAATGAAGGCGAACGCCACGCGCTTCGAAGACTCAATCGGGCGCGGAGTGGTGGAGAGCGATTTCGTGAAGAACACCGCGCCGGGAGCGTGGGGAGTCCAGGCAATGGAGGACTCCACCTTCGACATCCCGTATCGCTGCATGCTGCCGCGCGAAGTGGACGGTCTCATCATGGGCGCGGGACGCAGCGTGAGCGCGGTGAACCCCTGGACTTTGCGGGTCATGGCGCTGACCATGGTCATCGGCCAGGGCGCGGGAGTCGCGGCGGCGGTGTGCGCCGACAGCGGCACAGTCCCGCGCGAGGTGGACATCACCGAGGTGCAGTCAATTCTCCGACACCAGGGAGCGGAAGTGTAGGCGTCCACTTCCGGGGCGATTGTTGGAGTGAGCTTGCTCGCGACGTCGTCTGCATTGCGTCTGGTGCCCCGCCCATAGCGGGTGCCACTGCTTCCGGCGAAGCCGAAGCGCTGCTCCGTGGCAAGAGCGCACCATGCGGGGCACGGTGTGGCACCCGTCGGCCGGACGAGTCCCCCGCCTATATCACTCCACCGGCGCGCCCATTACGTCGAAAGTCACGCCGCCGCGATGACGTTCGCCCGCGAACACCCCCTTCTTCAGTTTCGTGGTCCGTTCGATCTGCCGGGTGGCCACGAGCCGCTTGCAGCGGACGGTGTCCATACCCCAGGACGCGTCTCCGGGCACGCCCGAGTTCAGCTCAACGCGCAACTCATCGGTGTCCACCTGCACGCGGACCTGGAACCGCACTTCCCGCCAATTCTGGTCCAGCGTGACGCTCTGGCGCAGGCCTACCAGTTCATTGTCCCCGTGGAACACTCGCATGCTCAGGGCGCCTGCGCGGAAGCCGTCCATCCGCGCGCTCATTGAGATGTCGATGAGATTTCCCGCGTCGATGCCCGGGAAGGGCCCCAGAACCAGGGGCGCTGGGTCCCCCCCGAACCGGCCCTCTTCGGAGTACACAAGAGGCTCCACGTCCACGTGGGCATGGAATGGGTTCGCGTACACCAGCCCGTCCCACTTGCCTTCCGGGGTGACGCTCTTCAGCAGGCCGGTGCGCTCTTCGCCGGTGCCGATCGAGACGATCTCCAGCCCGTTCCAGACTCGCACTGCCCCGGTGCCGCCGGTGACGCCGGGTCTTGGCTTGTCATCCTCAGCGACCAGCCGCTTGAGGGCATCGCCCAGGGCCGCGTTGTAGCCCTGGTCGTGCCCTTCCGGCCAGACCATGCAGTGGATGAACTGGATGCCGTTGTCGCGCATGTACTGAAGCTGCCGGTAAGCCGCCTCCACGTCGGGCGTAAGGGACTGGTACTCGCCGATCACCATGTTGTCGAAGCCCGAGCTGTGGGGTCCCTGGACGGCGTTGAACTCCTGGTTGTACCAGACGCCGTAGCGCGTGAAGCCGAAGCCCACGCCTGCGTTGAGGTTCCAGTCAATGGGCGTTACCCTCTGCGCGGGCCGGCTGAAAGCGGTGAGACTGCTGATGGCGTAGTGGTCGGGGATTTGGTGGCACTTGATGGCCTCGGCGGGGAAGCCTGCCAGCAATGCCTCGCGGTACGTGCCCGCGACAACGCGGTAGATGCAGTAGTTCATGAACCGCATCCAGACCATGTAGTACGGGTTCTCCAAGGAGTACGCGTCCCAATGGCCGCGGCCCACATTGCGCGGAGCGTCGAAACGGTCCGGGGTGAACTCGGTGCCGAAAGTCCGGTTGATACCCTCCAGGCCGCCATACAGGTCGGACAGATATCGGTAGAAGGCCCGAATCATGTTGGGGTTGTAGTCCCCGTGGGTAGTCTGGCTCTCCGCGTTGATCTCCATCTCGTGGTTGGGCTCGACGGCCACGAAGTGCTCGGGGTTGTTGCGAAACGCGCCGACGAGTTCGCCCAGAAACGCCCGCAGGGGCAGTTCATACAGGCACTCGATGGGCTTCACACCCGGCGCGTAACTCCCCGACACGAAGCTCTTGGTCTCGCCGAATTCGCCGTAGGTGCCGGCCTCGTTTTCACGGTCCACCAGGGTGTAGGCAGGCAGGCCGGTCTCGTCGTCCATCGCGGCCATCCACTTCCCTGCCTGGCCGTAGAACCAGCGGTGGGTGAAGCACGGCTCCCAGCACGTCGGCGGGTCGGCGTCATACCGTCCGACGCGGCCGCGCACCCATTTCATGTAGTCCTCATCGGCCCAGAATGCGGGGTCGGTGCGCGCGAAATCCGGGTTCCGCGCGGCGGAAGTCGCGAAGTCGGTGCGCAGGTGAGCGAACTGGCTGCGCTTCACGTACTTGCCCTCAGGGACCTCATCGAACAGCCCGCCGGTGGTGAACCAGAAGAGATTCTCCCGCTCACCCACGTTGATCCGCGCCGCGTCTCCGGGGGCCTTCATGCGCAGGATGTGGGACAGTTCGCCCTCCTGCAGCGTAGCCACCAGCCCCCCGTCCGCGGCGCGATGGATGCCGGTGCAGTTGGGAGGCAGCCCGGCCTCAACCCGCTCCTGGTCGCCGGACAGGGGATCCAGCCGGAAGTACCCGTTGTCTCCCCGGAGATAGACAATGAGCTTGCCGCCGGGTCTGTCCGGGTTGTCGGCGCCGATGAAGAGATCACCGGGGGGCAAGTGGGGAATCCGCAAGGCTTGTGTGCCTGCGAGGGTTCCATCCCCGCTCCAGAAGTCAACGACAACGGTCTCCTCGTTCCTGTGATGGGCAGTGGCGAGCTCCCAACCCGGCTCGTCGGGAATGAAATCCCCGCCGGTGATGGACACGCTCGTGTCTTCAGGCGCCGGCAGGCCCATCGAGGCGAGTTGGTTGCCCCAGCGGGTGAAGATGCCTGCGGGGACTTCTCCGCCAGACCTGAATGACGCCGCCCCGATGTTCCAGTCACCATCCGCGGTCTTCAGGGCAACCACCTGCACGCCGCCCCGGACCCATTCGGGGAAGGCCAGGAACTGCACCTCGCAGATGCCCCTGGGGTTGAGCACGCGGATCACCGAGTGGTTCTCCGGCGAAGCCCCCTCCCCCACCACGATCCAGGGGCGCGGAATCTCCTCGCTGGTCTCCACCCCGTCGTACTCGCGCAACTGGCTCGCAAGATCCAGTTCCCGCCCCACCACGGAGACCGCGGTGGTGTTCAAGCCCGACGTGAACCGCTGGGTGCCCGCGATCACGTCCTCCCACGGCTTGATGTTCGCGGGCTTGATGAGACGCGCCTCGATCTGCCTCTGCAGGGCTTCCAGCTTCTCTCGGGCCTCGCGCTGCCGGGCCTCTTCCGCCGCGATTTCAGCCTGCGTTGGACCGCGCAGACGCAGGTTGCGAACGGTGAGCAGACGCCCGTCTTCGTCGCCCAGGTCCAGGCGGAAATCCAGCACCTTCGCGTCCCACTCGCCGGGCTTCTGGGCCTTGATGTCGATGGCGACCTCCTGCCACTGGTCCGACGCAGGAAGCGGACCGAAGCTGGCGATGGCGTACTGGTTGAACGGATTGCCGAAGTAGATCTGGAAGCCCGAGGAGCCCCGGGGCGCGCGGCAGTCGAAGGCGAGGACATGGAGCCTGTCGTGATCGAAGGGCGCCACGCGCTCCAGCACCACGTATGGATCGCCGCCGGTGGACCGCATCTCCCAGGTTCCCTCGCCCGCCGGCTTGACCGCCATGGCATGCATGGTGGAGGTGGGTACCAGGGGCACGGAAGGCCCCTCATCGGCGGCGGCACAGATGAGGGTAAGACAGACCAGGCCAACGGTGAGCAGGGCGTCCATGAACGGAGACCTCCGGTGAATCGTCAGGTAACCTGGGCACATTTTCCCTGGGCAGAGGAGGGACACCTTGCCATGATCGCGAAATACCCCATGCTTCGACAACCGTCACCGTGCAAAACCGCCATGCCAGGAGGCGCCAATGGACGCTCAGCTGATCCGCGCAATCGTTCTCATCGCCCTTCCCCTCGTGCTCATTCTCGCCCAGATGGCCTTCGCCGCCAGTGAGGACCTGGGCAACGGGTTCCGGCACCACGGAGTCTGCACCCCGGTCAGCAATCACCGGGGCATCGTCGCCACTCAGGACGCTGAGGGACGCGACATCGTGCTGGTCTGGCTCTTCGACCACCGCGGCGGGTACGCGCTGCTCCTGATCGACGCCGAGACCGGCAAGAGCGAGACCTACCCGATGCCTTTCCCGCCGGGCGGCGACTGCCCGTATTCGTCGATCCTGTCCAGCAAGAACAAGTTCTACACTCATTTCAACAGTTGGTTCTGCGAGTTCGACCCGGTTCAGCGCGCGTTCACGTTCTTCACCAAAACCACCCCGCAGATGGCCATGGGCATGACCGAAGATGACAATGGGGTCATCTGGTCGGTCACTTACCCTGACAGCGGAGTGGTCTCCTTCGACCCCGAGACCCGGGAGTTCAAGGATTATGGCCGGGTGCATGCCGAGAACTGGCGGCAGTACCAGCGCTATGTGGCCGCCGATGACATGGGCTGGATCTACTTCGGTATCGGGAGCACCAACAGCCAGGTCATCGGGTTCAACCCGAAAGAGGGAACGGCCAAGCCCATGTGCCCGGAAAATGAGCGGGGCAAGGGCACCGGCTCTGTCTTCCGCGGCGTCGACGGCAAAGTCTACGGCCAGCCGCTAGCGGGCGTGAAAGACAACTGGTACATGCTGTACGGGGGTGTGGCGACGAAGGTGGATCAGAGCGAGGTCCCGGCTGCCAAGCCGATCATCACCTCCAGCCAGGGCCTGTTCCACCGACAGTTCCCCAGCGGCAAGGTTCTCTCCGTCTGCGACACCGTGGAGAAGGTCATGAAGGTGACCGACCCGGCCACCGGCGAGGCGAAGGAGATGGCCTTCGAGTACGAGAGCGAAGGCGCCCATGTCATGGGCCTATGCGTGGCCCCCGGAGACACCATCTGCGGCGGCACCGCCTTCCCGATGCGCTTCTTCCAGTTCGACCCAAGGACGGATGAATGGGTGAACCGCGAGAGCTACGGCCAGTGGAACACCGTTGTGCGCCAGGGCGACCGGTACTTCGTCGGTGGCTACGGGGGCGGCTTCCTGCTGGAGTGGGACCCGTCACAGCCCTGGGTGCCCACGGTGAAGGGCAAGGACGGCTGCAATCCGCAGTTCATTGTCGATTGCACGCCGCCCATCCACAGGCCCCACGAGCTTCTCGCCCACCCGGACGGAAAGACCATAGTCCTCGCGGGAACACCCGGCTACGGATATACCGGCGGCGGGTTGCTCTTCTACGACCGCGAGACGAAGGAGCACGTGCTCGTCGAACACACGGACATCATTCCGCAACTGTCCACCATGAGCCTCGTTGCCCTTCCCGACGGCAAGCTGCTGGGCGGCACCACGACCAGCCCGGGCACCGGCGGCGAGAAGTTGGCCGACCAGGCCGAGATGTACATCATGGACATGGACTCCAAGGGAATCGAGTGGCGCGAGGCGCTCTTCCCAGGCGCCCAGAACTACACCGACATGTGCCCCGGACCCAACGGGCTTGTGTACGGCGTGGTTGATTCGCGCATCTTCTTCGTTTTCGACCCGGTGAAGCGCGAGGTCATCCACAAGGAAGACATGAGCGCGACACTGGGCTCGACCAACGGCCAGCAGGGCCCGCGGGTGTTCGTCACCGCGCCCGACGGAACCATCTACATGCTGTTCGTGAAGGGTATCGCGAAGGTGGACCCGGCGACGTACGCCATCGACCTGATCGCCCAGTCCCCCGTCCCCATTGGCCCCGGCGGGGACATCTTGGACGGCCGCATCTACTTCGCCAGCGGCTCGCACATGTACAGCTATGAAGTGCCGAAGGAGTAGCAGCAGGCACAAGCGGGTACGGCGCGGGATGCTCCCCGCGCCGCCCGGACGGTAACCGTGGGGCCCCGTGTCCTGGACGGCGAACACACCCCACGGCTGGCGCTGAGCCGTTCGGAGGGGCTGCCTGGGAAAGCGCCCCGGCCAGAGCGCCCGCCTGCGGTCGCCGCGCCGGGCCAGATCCAGCACGGCCGTATTACCAGAACCACAAGCGGCGGCCTTCCATCGCTTCCGAGGGCCGCCGCGCTAACTCCGGCCTGTCCGTGGAGTTACGGCTCGACCGAGACACACACTTCGTCCACGTACAGCGTGCAGTTCGCATTATTCGGCCCAAAGAGCACCGTCTGGATGCGCCGCACCCCATCCAACGCGAATGGCAGGCCCTGCACGGTTGTGGCGCCGATTGTCAGGTCGAATACACCTCGGTCCAGGTATGCGCAGATGCGCACATCCTGCCAGGTATCAGGCTCCACGCGCAAGCCATCCACAGGGTTCTCAGTCTCCCGGAAGTACGTCACCGCGCCGTCAGAGGCGATGCGCACGTGGAATGCGCGGCGGGAGAATTCGCCCGGTGGGTTGTCATACCCGTCGATCTCCACACGCCCCTTATTGCTCGAGGGCACGTAGATGCGGGTTCGGACCTCGAGCATCCCGCGGGTCGTATCCGCCGCGTCCTGAGGGCTGAGCCGGACCCACGCGAGCCCGCCCTCCATGTGGGTCTCGGCAAGGCGCTGGACCTTCAGGTATTGCCGCTCGCCGGCCTGTCCCCCGCCGACGGGGTCGTCATTGAGCACCTGCACGCGATCCGGTGAGCCCTCGGTGATGAACCAACCAGTCCCATCCGAAGTGGCCACCGGATCAAGGTCACCATCCTCCACTCCCGTACCGGCCATGTCGGCCTGGAAGTCATCCTGCAGCGCCACGAAGGGCTCGCGGTCCCGGTTCTTCCGCGGCATCGCGCCCAGTTGCACCGTGTCCGGGTATTCGGGCTCCGGCTCCAGCGGCACGAACTGGAAGGAGTACAGATCGGCGTCGCTCAGGACAAACCGCAGGCGAACCGGGGTGCCCGCGAGTCTGCTCAAATCCCCGCCCTCGTAATCCCACCGCACGATGTGCCGCAGGTCGTCGCAGAGGATGGGCATGCACTCGTCCAACGTGTAGCCGTCGATGGGACTGCCGTCGGCGTCCTGGATTTCCACCTGAACGCCACCGGCGCCCGACGTCTCCGCGTTGATCGCCAGATTTCCGCCCTCGAAGATCAGGGGCTTCGTGACGATTTCGCCGCCCTTGAGGGTGGCTTGCGCGGAGACGAAACCATCCACCCGCAGCGTGTACCGGCGCACTGCGGAGCCGATGCCCTCCCAGTAGCTCTCCGTGGCGTACAGGGATAGCTCATCCGGAGCGTCTTCGGTGGCGGACTCGGTTTCGACCATGCCCCAGAAAATGAAGTTGTCGCCATACACCCAACTCTCCCGATCGCGCGGACCGGGACGGATGAAAGCTTCGGGCCAGCGCTTAAACGTCAGACCGTCGCGACTGGACATGAACAGCCCGTCGGTGATCGCGGTCCCGTAACGCGGGTGGGACTTCGCACGGATCACTCGCTCGTCCAGCCCCGGCAGGTCGAGGATCGACTTGCTCCAGCCGCGGTCGGTGTAGCGCATGGGGAAACCCACAAGGATGTGGGGCGCGCGGTAATACGGCTGGATCGCGTTGGTGTAGAGGTGTTCCTTCGGTGCATCCGGCCACCGGAGCCACTCGGGCTCGGGGAACTTGCGGATGTCGGGGGAGGCGGCGGTCATGATGTCCCGCACCCCGTCCCTGAACCCCCGGTGGTACTCCCGGTACTGCTTGATGTACGGGTCCCAGAAGGCGAGGTTCTGCGAGTCGAAAGCGCCGGTGGTGGTGATGGGCTCCTTGCTCAGAATCTCAAAGTGGATCCCGTCGGGCGAGGCGAGGACGTACAGCCCGGTGGGCTTGTGGCCGACAACAATGATTTTGTAGCGCTCTTCCGGTGGGCAGTCAGGGTTCTCGTCCTTGAAGGCCGCGGTGTGCGCCGGGTCGCCACCAATCTCGGAGAGAAACTCGGGGGTAAGAATGATATTGTTCTCGGTGGACCCGCTGAACTCGAACCTGCCCACCACAGGCCTGCGCCAGTTGATCCCGTCGTCGCTCTCGGCGTAGCACAGGAACCAAGGGTGATCCGCCATCGCCTGAGCAGGCTCGCCGCTGTGCAGATAATGCAGGCCGCGGTAGTACATGCGGTACAGGTCGCCGTCCTTGAACACCGACTGGAAGGCGCTGGCATTGCCTTCCCAGGGCGCATCGGTGCGCAGGACGATCTCGCGGCGCACGGGCTGGTGCAACACAAAGCGCACCTCGCCGTCCATCCGCTCGATGAGCGCGTCATCCACCAGCAGTTCCAGGCGCGAACCGATGTTGACCGGCTCCTGAGCGGATAACTGGGCGCACATGGCAAGCACCACCGTGGCAAGCAGCAGGATGCGTGCGGGCATGAAGGAACCCTCG
>JAGPGE010000134.1 GCA_018056145.1 Armatimonadota bacterium | reverse complement strand
GTGAAGAAGTCCACCATCGGGCTGTCGAAAGCCAGGCTTGCCGCGAGATGCCCGCCCTCCTGAGGCCAGCCGATGTCGGTCAGATATCCGTAGAAGACCCCCGTGAGCGCCCGGTTTTCCGTGGTCGCCTTCGCGATCCCGCAGAAATGATTGATGGCGCTGACAGTGGTCTCATGGAGTGCGCGCCAGTAGTCGGAAACGAACCGAGACACCGACAGGTCCTTGAACACGCCTAGGTCGGCCGCGAACCGCTCCTCCTGGGTTGGGCACTGGATCTCCTCGAAGGATGAAAGCTGGGTGCGCCAGGCGATATTGAGTTCCTGCAGGTCATCCGCGTAGTGCTCCCGCGCCCAGTTGATGAAGGCCCGGCGCATGGAGGGGCTGTTGTCGGGCAGGTGCTCAGGGCTCCACAGGTGCCATTCTCCGTAGATGCCGGTGGCGATGTGATAGCCGATGACGCGGTCGCCGTACGGGGACTGCTGGATGTGGCGGATAAGCCGACGCAGGGCCTCCCCCGCTTCGGCGCGCCATTTCTCGGAAGCGAATGACTGGTGTTTCGTGCCGCCCCAGACGTCGTCCACCCAGCCAGTCCAGTCGGCGCAGGTGATCAACTCCCCGGTGAACCGGTCGCACCACCAGGCAGGCGCGCTGATGTCCACCCGGGGCACCACGTATCCCTCGGGCGCACCGCGCAGGACACCGATGATCTGCCGGTCCACCGCGCCATAGTCGTAAGCATCCGGCCCAACCCAGCCCAGACTGATACCCACGCTGAAAAGCCGGTAGCCGGCATCCGCCATCTGCCCGTATTCAGCGGAAATCGGCACCCGTCCCTGGAGATAGAGCATCGGCGGCACCGGCTGGTCGTCAAGGAATAGCCCGGGAGCGCCACGGTGATCGGCAACTCTGGCAGCCGGCGCCGGCGGAACTGTCTCCCGTTGTGACACCTCGATCTCTCGCGCGATGGTATCCGATCCGTCTTCGAACCTGCAGCGGCTCAGCACCAGGCGCACTTCGGCCTTGCCTCCGGGCGCATAGCGTGTGACCGACAGGCTGAGCGGGCCGACGGTCACGGTCTGCCCGGCTTTCCAGACGCCGATCGGCACCTCGAACTGCGGCAGTTCGCCCAGTGTGAGGCCTTCCTGATCGACGATCGCTGAGATGCCCACCGGGTCGCGCGGATCCTCCAGCACCCTAAAACGGGCGCTCACGGCCAGCGTTTCGCCGGCGCGGATCGTGCCGGGGATACTCGCGTCCAGCAGCTTGAGTTGGGTGCGCGGGCCGGTGTAGTCCAGGGGCAATGGCCCCCAGATGCCCGCCGGTGGCTTCGCGATGGTCTGGCAGTTCTCCCACGCACGATCGTCAAAGTCGACCTGGTTCCAGCCCGCAATCTCCTGGTGATGGAACCGCGTTCCCTCGTCGCTGACCACCTGCTGTCGGGTGCCGTCCGCATACAGGATGTCCAGTTGCGCCAGCCAACCGCCGGGATATGCGGCGTTACCGCACAGTGCCGCGAGCACATTGCGGCCCTGGCGCAGGCGTGCCGTGACGTCTGTGCGGTCGGTGCGGTTGAAGCCAAATCCCCCGCGCCGCAGTTCTTCGCCATTGAGGTAGAGGGTGTAGCCGTCGTCGCCGCTGCCTTGGAGAACGGCCGAGTCGACCGCGCCGCGCACCTCGAAGGCCAACCGGAAGAAGCCCGTGCCGCCGTGCATGTTCTCGCTGCCCCAGACCCAGTAGGCGTTCCAGGCGGTGCCGGGGTCGCCGTGAGACTGCTGGGCAAGTATGCCTGGGGTTACCAGAATCGCGCACAGGACTAGCGCAGGCAGTATGCAGGCCGTGGCATGGGGTAATGGGGTCATGTCAATGCTGCTCCCGGGAGCGTAATCGGCCCGTGGCCCTATCGCTGAGAGACAATGCTGGGGCATATTCCGCCAATCTCTGCAGGTCTCCTGCGGGTGATCCTGGAAACCCGCTGGCACTGCAAGCATCGCGCCTGCCCACCCGGAGGGGCCCCCATGATCATCGGCCACTACCAGTGCATCTGCCGCCCCGGAGACTTCGATTCGAACCTGGCGACCGTCATCAAGGGACTGGAGATGGCCGCGGATAGGGGCATTGAGATCATCTCCTTCCCCGAGACCTTTCTTGGCGGATACTTCGCCAATGAGGCCGATTGCCGCCGCAACGCCTGGCCTCTCGATGCGCCGCAGATGCGGGAACTGCTGGAGCGGACAGCGGGCTTCCCCTCCACCTACATGGTGGGGTTCAACGAGACCCGCGGAGACGAGCTTCATAATACCGTGGTGGTGGTGGAACGCGGGCAGATGCTGGGGACCTATTCCAAGGCCTTCCCGGTGATGTCCTACTTCGTGCCCGGGCGGGAAACGCCAGTCTTCGAGCGCGATGGCCTGAAGTTCGGGGTCATCATCTGCGCTGACGGCGGATATCCCGAACCCACCCGGCTGCTTGTGATGAAAGGTGCGCGTGTGATCTTCGCGCCCCACTACAACTACATCGGCAAGGAGCGGCTGATCGACCACTACATCCACGTCCGGCATGATCATATCGCCCGGGCAGTGGAGAACGGCGTGTTCTTCGTGCGCGGCAACAACGTGGAGGAGGGCCACCAGGAGAGCCTGGGGTACGAGGGGGTCGGGTACGGTGACAGCTACATCCTCGACCCCAACGGGCAGATCATGGCCGCCGCGAACCTGCATTCGGAGGCCCTCATTTGGGCGGAGATCGACCTGGAGCGCCAGTATTACAGCGCCCCCAACAAGTCGGCGCGATCCGCCATGGTCTTCTGGAACCAAGTGGCGGAACTGGTGGAGGGAGAGAGCGGATGAAGCATGGTGTGCGGGGCCCCGTCATCTGGGCGGCGATGACACCCCGCACCTATCTGAGGATGACAGCCTTCCTGCCGCATGGCGGCGGAGGAGGTCGCTCTCAGCATAGATGTCGCCGTGGTGACCTTCTCACTCCGAGCCCACGGCATTCCGGGCAGCAACCAGCACATTCGCCGCATCTTGGCCGGGGATGACCAGGTAGAGCGGGTGCGTCCAGACCTCCAGCAGCAACGCATCCCCCTCGCGTGCGACCGGGAGGTCCGCGCCCATCATGTCGAAGGCCTTCACCTCGCCCGGCAGCGACAGCTTCAGTTCGGCCGCCGCCAGCAATGCCCCGCGGGCCCAGAGGGCGAGCACCGTGTCCTCCCCGCGCTGGAAGGCATGTATGCGCCACCGATCATGTTCCACCGAACCCGCCGGCGCGGTCCCCGAGAGCAGATGCGCCGCCGCCGCGTATGAGGCGTAGATCGGCTTGGGCGAGCCATCGTACTCAAGCTGCACCCAGTGGTTGTGCAGCAGCCAGTGGAACATGCGGGGGCTACCGATTTCCTGCCAGGCGTGGTAGTAGTAGAAGGTCTCGGCGCCCAGGCTTTTCGTCTCGATCAGGTGCTTGGCAACGGTCTCGGTGGCTGCACGCGCCTGGTCGCGCCTATCCATCCACGCGTAGTATGAGGGGCAATGGGTGCCCCCCTCGGTCATCCAGATCGGCAGGTGCGCGCCGCCGACGGCATCTATTCTCTCGCGCATGTGCCGGTACCAGCTTCTCACCTGCCCCATGGAGATCGCGTCGGGCTCAACGTAGTGGTGGTAAGACACCGCGTCCATGTAGTTGATGGCGCCCGCTGCAAGTACGCGGTCGGTGAAGTCCGGCACGGGAGGCCAGAAGCACCCGCCGATGATGATGCAGTCCGGATCGGCGCGCTTCGCCTGGGCGTAGACCACCTGCAGCAGCTTGCTGTACTCCTCGGGCGTCCCGGCCCAGAACCCCCGTCCCCAGGGCTCATTCCAGGCTTCCCAGTGCTTGATGCGGTCCTTATAGTGATCCACCACGCGGAAGACATATTCCCCGAACTCGTCCCAGTCCCGGGGTGGCCAGGCGGTCTTGTCCACGGGTTCGCCTCCGGGGTCTCTCCCTGCCCACGGAGCGGTGCGGCTGAAGACCCCTAGTATCTGCAAGCCCCTGTCCCGCAGAGCATTGACCTCCTCGTCGAACCACTGGAACCTGCCCTTCTCGGGCTCAGCCAGGAACCACTGGGCGTAGCTGCCCATGTCATGCAGACGCCAGGCGCCCGCACCACCTTTGGCGAGGACCGTTGGCGCGTGGTGCTCGCCCAACGCGCCGACGGAACCGTGGGAGCCGAAGAAGGGGTCTGGCGCTCCATCCGGGCGACGGAGCACGCACAGTTGTGCCTCGTCCAACAGGCGCCCCTCACCGTCGCGGATCGCGAGGCTCACGAATCCTGGCCGGTCGAAGGCCAGGCTGACCGGGACACGTGTGCCTGTGACGGGCAGGGTGAGCTGCTGAAGCGGCTTACCGGACAGATCCGACGCCGCCAGCTCCAGCGGCGCGGTTTCTCGTCTCCCGACCCCTGCCGCGAGCACCGAAAAACCCACGTTCTCGCCCACATACGGAAAGCGGAGCCCCCGTGGCAGGTCGAAGCCGGCCTCCAGCGGCGCTGCTGGAGACCAGTCGGTGAGTTCGCCCTCCTCCAGCTGCACCCGATCTGCGTGGAAATCCGCCCCGGCGGTGCGCGCAAGGCTCAGGTAGTACCGGACATTCTCCTTCGGAGCAGCAGTGAAACTGAACTGATAGCGGGTCCAGTCCGGCGTCAGGGCGAACTCGTTACCGTGAGAATCGGGGCCGCCCACTTCCCGCACGCTCAGGGACACGCGAGTACCCTCCTGCGGCGCCTTGAGGTATGCTGAGAGGGTGTACTGCTGGTTGGGCTTGAGCGCCACCGGGCGGCCCTCCAGCATGTACGGGCTCTTGTTAAGCCAGTGCGCACAGTGCCCGCCGTCCACCCCGCCCGGCTCGACCGCCACCATCTCCGGCATGGTCCAGCCTTGCAGCGCCGTCTCGAAGCTGCTGTTCTGCACAAGATTGCCTTTCACGACGGGGGGATGCGCAACGTCAGCGGCAAGGGGGTGTTCGCCCGGAATCAGCGAGAGATCGTCAATCCAGAGTGCCCCGGCGCTCTGGAAGTTGACGAAAATGCCGACTGAAGCCCCATCAGCATCAGATTGGGCGGCGACACTCACCGGAGTCCAGTCTTCAGCCACCAGGGACGTGGTCCCGAGGTACGAGTGGTAAGGCGGGGCGATGTCCCGGATCATCAGGCGCACGGGACCGGCGAGACCCTCCTGCCGCATCCAGGCGCGGAGAGTATAGACCTGTCCCTTTCGCACGGGAGGGATCGGCAGGTAGGCCTGGGCAGCCCCGCCGCGGAACGCCGGGCAGGCAAGCCTGAGGGATGCACCGCCCGAGCGCGCCATGCGGTTGTCCCAAGTCAGCGAGGCGGCCAGTTCGCCGTACGAGTTTATCTGCCAGCCATCCGGGGGCCGTCCGGAGGCTCCCGACTCCATGCCGGGGTTCGAGGCAAGTTCCGACGTCTCATCTCCCTGCGCAGCGACGACAGACGGCAGGCAGAGAATGGCCGGGAGCCACAGCCAGTTGGATCGCAGGCGCATGAGAGCCTCCATCGGATCGAGAGGGACGGAGGCTCGTTCCACTCGGGCCCGGACCGCACCTGCCGGCGTGCGCTCCGAAGCAGCCGGCGAAGACGAAAACTCCCGCCCTATGGGGGAGCGGGAGGGAACGATAGCTGCTGCAAGCCGCCGGGGAGTGGCTCAGCCCAGTGTCTGCCGCCGGCGACGCAGGACCATGGCCAGCGCGGCAAGCCCTCCGCCGAACAGTGCCGTGGTTCCGGGTTCGGGGACATTGGCCTCGATCTCAGGCGCGGGATTGAGTTCGAGTACCGTTACCGCGCGGTGCTGTAGCCCGGCGTACGTCCCACCCCAGGTCATGGTGTGGCTGTCGTAGTTCCAAGTGTCATACAGGATGACCTGACTCGTCTCCTCGTTGTACCCGTACCCGAGCATGGTGTGGTTTGTGACATGGATGAGCACCGGACGACCCGCGTCGATCTCCGCCATGTACTGGGCGAAACTGAAACCCGCGCCTGGGTAGAGTGTGTCGATGCGCTGGTTGTACACCTGATAGTTGCCGTTGCGATAGGCCACGCTGTACCCGCGTGACTCGGCGAAAAGCCTGAGGCCATGCCCGGCTTCAGTCTGCGGAAGGCCGAATGATGCGGGAGGAATGTAGTCATAGAGGGGCTGACCGTTGTCCAGCGACCAGTAGACGGTGGACCCGTCGCGGTTGAAATCGATCCCGCCCCCGTTGTAGTCCCACTTCCACTGGTTGGTGCCCAGGAAATCCGCGGTGCATCCCGACCACGCATGCTCAACTCCGCCGGACACCCACGGGTCGGGGCCAACGCTGTCGTAAGCCTTCCAGTAGTCCGTGATATGGTCCTGGGTGGCGATGAGGGACAATTCCGACGGAGTGTCGATTCGGCCCGCGATCTCGCCCGCCAACATGTTGGAGTAGCCGATGCTGTCGTAGTAGCCGAAGAGCATTCCTGCCGACGTTGCCGTGCAGCCGTAGTACCACATCGCGGCGGGGACGCCCGTGAGGGTCTTCGCGCTCATGAGCACTTCGGGACTTGCGGCCGAGACCGAGTCCAGCCCAGGCATGAGCTCGGGTGGAGGGCTGCCGATGACGGTCAGGACAGGATCGAGCGTTGAGGCGCGGGCAATGCAAGGGAGAACAAGAACTGCGCCGATGAGGAGTGCCAACCTGAGCCCGGTTGAGTGCATTCTGGGGAGCCCCCGAGATTATCGCCCTGCTGCGCAAAAGAATAGTCAGTTTATACCTTGAAGTCAATCTGATGCCTACTATGGAATGATGATATTTTGAAGACATTTCTGATGATATGATTTATTTTGCGTCCGATAGCCACAATACTGAGGCTCAGCCCCCCATTCGTCCCGTGCGCTGACTTCTACCACGCCACTGCCCGTTGCCCGGCGCGCGCTATGCCACTACAATGGCCGGCATGGCGTGACTGGAACACAAGGAGGACACGTCAGGGAGCGTGGACGTGATCGGGATCGTCCAGGAGCAAGCAGCCCCAGCCGAGAGATCAGTCAGGCCCCGGACGCGCCGGTGGTGGATCGTGGGGGTGTTCGCCTTGGCACTCCTGGTCCGTACCCTTCATTTCGCTGTCACCCTCCACCGCGACCCCTTCCTGCGGGCGCCCGTGGTGGATGCCGGCCTGCACGATGCGTGGGCAAAACAGCTCAACGGTCTCGCTACTCCATCTTACCCGCCTCTGCTTGAGGGTCAGGCCTACTACAAGCCGCCCCTCTACCCGTATCTTCTCGCCGCGGCGTACCGAGTCGTTGGCGTCGACTACCCGCTGGTCCGTGTGCTCCAGTTGCTTGCAGGGGCGGCGACGTGCGGACTCATCGCGCTCCTGGGAATGAGGGGTGCGGGGGACCGAGCCGGGGCAGTAGCGGGCGCAATCGCGGCCCTCTACGGCCCGCTGATTCACGAAGAAGGCCAGCTTCTCTCAACCGGGCTGGAAGTGCTTCTGTCCGTGCTGTTCATGATCGCCTTGTTGACAGCGGGTGAACGCAGACAGACCCGCTGGTGGCTCCTTGCCGGTGCCGTGCTGTCTCTGGCGACGATCACCCGCCCCACATTGCTTCCGGCGGGGCTCGCGGCAGCCGCCTGGGTCTGGTGGATGAGACGCCGCGCCGGACAGTCTCCGGGCTGGCCGCCGGCACTGGTGTTCATCGCCGCCTGCGGACTGTTCGTGGTCCCTGTAACCACGCGCAACTGGGTGGTCGGCGGCGAGTTGGTTCTGGTGTCGGCCAACGGGGGCATCAACTTCTTTGCCGGCAATCGACTCGGGGCCGACGGTTACAGCGCTATCCCCGAGGGCGCGAGGTGGGAGCGGTACCAGCAAGAGGCCCACAATGCGGGCGCGGTCAAGCCGGGGCAAGCCTCGCACTACTGGATGGCACGGAGCTGGCAAGAGTTGCGCGCCATGTCCGCCGGGGAGATCGCGGGCCTCTACTGGAGGAAACTGACTGCCCTCTTCACATGGTGGGAGATCCGCAACAATGTGGGCTATGACTTCGCGCGGCGCTTCTCCGTGGTGCTCCTGCCGGCAAGGCTGTGCTTCGGGTTGCTGTTCCCGCTTGCAGTGCTGGGGCTAATGGTGGGGCGAAGGCCGGCCGTTGGCGCGATGATCACGTTCACCTCCGTCCTGCTGCTGACACTCCTGCCCTTCTTCGTCTGTGCACGGTTCAGGCTTCCGGCCGTGCCGTTCCTGGCGATCTTCGCGGCGATGGGGATCGATTGGCTCTTTGCCGGGGGCATCCACCAGGTACGCCTCGGCGTTCGGCCAGCGGCGATTGCGCTTGGGGTGACGGCCCTCGCGGCGGCGCTGTGCCATGCCGACCTGTCGGGGGCGAGACAGGCAGACACGGGAGCGCGCGACTACTTCCTCCAGGGCCTGGCGCTGTCACGGCGCGGAGATCAAGCGGGCGCCATTGAGAGCCTGAACCGATCCGTCGCACTGTCCGCGGAGGACCCCGATCCGCTCTTCCACCTCGGCCTGCTGCGCGAGAAGCAGGGGAACCTGGCCGCAGCCGAGTCCGCGTATCGTGCCGCCGCGCGTTTCGAGCCCACGTTCTTCGACGCCCTAAGCAACCTCGGCTCGGCGCTGATCAACCAGCGCAGGCCTTCCGAGGCCGAGGAGGTCCTGCTCCAGGCAGTTGCTGCATTCCCCGATAGCTCTCGCGGCTGGCACAATCTAGCAATAGCCTACTTGTTGCAGGACAAGGTCGCGCAGGCCCTGGACGCGGCACGTAAAGCGTCGAAACTGGATCCGGACAACGTCCAGCCTCTGCTTCTGCAGTCCGACGCACTGGTAAGGGACAGGAGCCACGTCGCGGAGGCCGAGAGACTGGCGCGCAAGGCGCTTGCGATGGCGCCGACGCTGCCCGGCTGCTCAGTCGCGCTGGGTCGCGCACTGGCGAGACAGGGGAAGTGGCATGAGGCGGCGAAGGTCCTGTCACAGGCACCCGCAACGCCGGATGTGGTGTACCTGCTCGGGACCACGCTGGAGATGACAGGCCGCCCCGAGGACGCCCGGGCTGCTTACGCGCAAGTGGTGGACGCAGCCGGCGAGAGCACCGCCGGGAAGCTTGCGGCGAAGCGGCTTGACGCGCTAGGGGATTGAGCCGCGGACAGGCCAAGGACCGTAAGTCCAGTTTCGCCTGGTGACTACGAGAAGGCTTCGCGCGTCGGCATCAGTCGCCTCCGGTAATGCCGCGCTGCTCACGGAGTTCCCGCACCCGGCGGAAGGCCCAGCGGATGTACTCCGCCTGGACCTTGACCCGCTGCTCCAGCGCCTCTTCCCCACCTTCCGCGGTGGCCTGCGTCGGAAGGCCCCAGGCTCCAGTCTTCGTGGTCTTCTCGTACCCCACGTAGTCGTTGAACTCCTGCCCCACAATACCCGGCGAGTCCACCGCGAGCTCCATGTGCACCAGTTCGGGCCGCAGGGCGAGGATCAGGGATGTCTCGCCCTTGCCTGCGTGAGTCTCCTCGGGCACCGCGTCGCCGCGCTCAGGGTTGGGCCCGCCCGCCCAGATCAGCGACAGGTCCTCGTGGCGGAAGCTGATCTCGCGCATCGCGGGCTTGAGCACCCAGTTCCCGCCGTGGGACGAGAAGAGCACGATCTTGCGGAAACCGTGGTGATAGAGGGATTCCACCAGGTCTTCCAGCACTGCCGCCAGCGTGGAAGGCCGCAGCGTGACCGTCCCGGGGAAGGCCATGTGCTCCCGGGAGCAGCCGAAGGGCATGGCCGGGAGCACGTAAGCGTTGAGTTCTTCGCCCAGGCGGCGCGCCACGGCATCAGCCACCATCCAGTCCACGCACAGCGGCAGATGGTGTCCGTGCTGCTCGATGGCCCCGAAGGCCACGATGGCTGTGTCCACCCCGGAATCGCGAATCTCTTTCCAGGTGTTCTCAACGGTGACCATGCCCGGTCTCCAGTCGCGCGGATTCAGCGCAGCGCCTTCTCGATGCTCGCCCAGTAGTCCAGAATCGCCTTGCCGATGATACCGATGTCCGGCAGGACGCCTATGAGATCGAAGCCCTGGTCGATGCGCCGCTTGATATCCTCGGGAGTCACCGCGAGAATCCCCGCGCGCTTGCCGGCGAACTTGGCAACGCGAAGCACGGTATCGATGGCGCGGTCAACCTGCGGATCGTCGATCTTGCCCAGCTTCCCATAGCTGCTGGACAGGTCCATCGGACCGATGAAGAGCAGGTCCCAGCCCTCCACCGCCGCGATCTGCGATGCCCGGCGCACCGCGTCATCATGCTCAATCTGCAGGATCACGCAGATCTCCTCGTTGGCCTTTTCCACGTAGGCGAGGTTATCCAGGCCCCAGCGTCGGGCAGCCATGTCCGGGAAATAGCCGCGATGACCCGCAGGCGGGTACTTGCAGGCCGAGACAGCCTGTTTGGCCTCCTCTACCGTGTTCACAAAGGGGAAGATGACCCCGCGCACGCCCTGATCCAGCACCCACTTCGCGGCCCAGTCATCCACACACGGCACCCGCACAATGGGGTTGATG
>JAGPGE010000133.1 GCA_018056145.1 Armatimonadota bacterium | reverse complement strand
CGCGTGGGTGGACGAGGAGCGCGGGGCCAGCGAGATCGCCGGCGATTACGTCTACTCGCGGAAGCCGAATCCCGCTCTGCTCGCGACGGATACCTTCGACGCCGAAGCCGTGCGCAAAGACCTGGAGGCGACGCGTGAAGTCTGTAAGCGCTACGGCTGCCCCCTGGAGATCATCCTGAAAGATATCAGCACCGTGCGCTACGACCCCATGCGCCTGAAGAAGTGGGGCGAAGTGGCCATGGAAGTGGCGGAGGGCTAACCGTATCTGAATGGCATTGACTGGGAGCGTCGCGCCCTGCAACGATGGCGGCGCTCCCTGTGTTTGCGGGGTTCAGTTGCCGAACACCAGGCAAACTGGCGCGGGAATACCGAGATGCTCCCCGACCGGCTCAAGCGTCGCGCCGTCTTCCCTCACCCGGAAGACCACGATGTTGTCCGTGTCCTGGTTTGCCGCGAGCAGCCACTCCCCGTCCGCCGTGATCGTGAAGTTCCGCGGATTCCGTCCCCCCGTGCTCACGTGGCCCATGGCTTCCAGCACCCCGGTTCGCGGGTCAATCGCGAACACCGCCAGGGAGTCGTGGCCGCGATTGGTCCCGTAGAGGTACCTCCCGTTGGGGTGGACGTGGATGTCCGCGCAGTAGCTGGTTTCGGCGAAGTCCGGTGGCAGTGTGGAGAGCGTCTGCAAGGCGCTGAGTTTCCCCGGCACGGCATCCCATGCGCAGGCGACCACGGTGTTGTCCAGTTCATTGATGACATACGCGAACTCCCCCGTGGGGTGGAATGCGAAATGCCGGGGCCCCGCTCCCGGTTTCACACTCAACCCGGCGGGATCGTGCGGTACCAGCTTGCCGCGGTCACGATCCAGCAGGTAGACCAGCATCCGATCGATGCCGAGGTCGGCGGCGATGATGAATGTGCCGGACGGGTCGAAGGTGACGGAGTGTGCGTGGGGTCCTTCCTGCCTGCGCGAGTTCGGGCCCGAGCCGGTGTGCTGTGCGACATCGGCGGGGGGCGCGAGTGTCCCGTCGGCCTGGATCGCGTGCAGACAGACGCTTCCGCTGACGTAGTTCGCGCTCGCAACCCAGTGCCCAGTGGGGTCAACCGCCACGTGACACGGACCAACACCGCGGGTGCTCTCCTGGTTGAGGATGGCGCCCGGTCCCGGGCCCATAGGCAGCGCAATCGCCGCCACCGCGCCCTGACCTTCTGCTTCACTCACCGCATAGAGCCAAGGCTCGCGTGGATGAAGGGCGAGAAAGGAGGGATTGCGTAGGCCCGCGACGTGCCTCTGGTTCGACACGGCGCCCGTCCTTGCGTCGAAATCCAGGGCGTAGATGCCCTCGCTGCCCCGCACTGAGTAGGTTCCTACGTACAGCATTCCTGCGCCTCCGTTAGGCCGCGTTCAGACATCGGGAAGGCTTTTCCGGGCCCAGCCGGAAAACCCTTCCCGATGCAACTGCAACCAGGCGAAGCGTGTTGGTGTGTGCTGGACAGTTCACTATGCTGGCACGGCTGTTGTCTCGAAACTACTCACGACCCGCTGAACCGGGACGACGTGACGCGGACGCTCTCTGAGTTTGAGACCCGCGTGGGCGAGCTTGAGCGCATCTTCCACGAGAGGGTGGACCTGCTCCAGTGCGAGCCCCTCGCATTCGCCGCGGATATGAAAGCCGAAAACCGGGAGCGGTGGCAGGCGAGGCCTGCAGGGATCAGCGCCGCGGTCGGGGACTTGCTCAAGTAGCCTGCCCGTCCGCGAGGCAACGATGGAGGGTACAGATGGCATCGCGATTGCCGCGGCTTGTCGGACTCACCGGGCATACCTCCGCCCGACTGTGCATCGGGAAGGAGGCCCACGACGTCCGCGTGGGCGAGTGCGTCTCAGGCTGGCTGTTGCGTGCGCTGTGGCAGCGCGGCGACAGTCACATCGCAGCCCTGGAAAGCCCGGACGCCATTTGCATCGTGAGCGAGCGTCGCATCGCGCCGGAAGCCCTGATCAGCCGGCCATTCGCCGACGCCGCGGGAGCGACAATCCCGCGCTTTGAGCCGGAGTACTACCAGCATCTGCTGGACAGCAGAGCGGATGCCCTGGCCCTGCAGGTCCAGGCGAAGGGCGAGATCAGCTTCGCGGCGGTTGCGGACCTTCTCCCCCCCGTTCTGGATGACACGTTCTTGGGCGATGACCGGGCTCTGGAGAGACCCATCGTGCACCCGGATGGGGCCATCGAGGGCCACTTTGACGCGGCCTTCCCATTCGATCCCGCCAATCCGTCTTTCCACTACAGGCATGGGCTCTTGGACGGGAGCATGAATGCAGTGTGCTACGCCTTCGCGGATGATGAGACCGGCCGGCGCGTTGAGATGATCGCCTTCGGGCTTGCCGATGATGCATCGGGCAAGATCGCGGTCTACCGACGGGTGACTGAAAGCCGCGATGGCGATGAACGTCAGGTCTGTCACCGTTCCTGCGATGGGTGCCGCGAGATCGGGGCCGCATTCTACGCCGCTCTCCTGACAGCGTGGCGGCGACATCAGGACTATCTCTCCCGCGGTGCGCAGTTCTGCGTTCCGGAAGCCGCGGCGCAGCAAGGTGTGCATGCGTCCCTGCGCCTGGCCGACCTGACATTCCGGGGTGTCCTGCCGCGTTACGGAGTGGGGCAGTATGACCAGCCGATGCATGATAGCTTCCCGCCTGCCACCATCTTCCTGGCCTGGGCGAACCTCGAGTGGGGCCGGCTTGAGCGCGCCCGCGACGTGCTCGGGCACTACCTGAGCCGTCGGGTCAAGGACGACGGCAGCTTCGACTACTACGGGCCGGCCGTGGCGGAATACGGGCAGGTTCTCGCACTGACGGCGCGCTACGTGCGCCTGTCGCGTGATCGCGCATGGTTCGAGGCCCACTTGCCCATTATCCGGCGGATCATCAGCCGACTTCGTGGCCTGCGCGAGGAGTCACTCCGCCGAAATGCAGACGACCCGTTGCGGCGCGGGATGACCCCCGGCCTGCCTGAGGCGGACTACCACAACGCGGAGGGCGAGTGGAGCAAGGTCTACTACGCGGGGGACGTCTGGGTCTGCCGGGGCATCCGTGAGATCGGGTACGCGATGGGAGACCTCGAGCCCGGCCCAAATGCCGAGGCGGAGAGGCTGCTCGCGGAGGCCGCCAGCTATCAGGGGGACATCTGCCGGGCCATTGCAGTCGCGATGACACAGACGCCCGGGTTCGTCCCCCCGGGCGCTGACTCGCTTCAGGCCTTTGACCGCCTCACGGAGACCAACCACGCATCCTACTGCAACTACCGCTATCTGCTGGAGATGGTCTCGGCGGGTATTCTCGGGGACAGGGCCATTCGCACACTTGTGGAGTACCGCCGCGGCCATGGTGGCGAACTCCTGGGGACCACAAGGTTCGGGGAGTGCCTCGACGACTGGCCCGCCTGGCATTACTGTCGCGGCCTGTTGGACCTGGACGACGTTGAAGGCTACCTGATGGCCTTCTACGGACACCTGGCGCACCACCATTCGCGAGGCAACTGGACCTCGTACGAGGGCGTCCAGATCGACCCGAACCGCACGGTGCCTGCGGGCGCGGAACCCGGCGGCCGGGTGCATCGCGCTCACGCCCGGGGCCAGGAGCAGGTCGTCCCATGCCAGGCGATGGCGCCGCTCATGCTCAAATGCATGCTGGTGGACGAGGAGCGGGATCGCGATGTACTGCACATTCTGCGGGCGTGCCCGGAGGCGTGGCTCGCTGACCGGGAATGCATATTGGCGCGCAATGTGCCCACCCGCTGGTGCCCGGTGAGCCTCAAGGCCGGCACGGATGCGAGCGGCGCATTCAGCCTTAGCATCAGCCTGGGGAGGACGGGCAGAGTGCCGGGACAGATCCGCGTGCGCCTGCCGCGTTCACTGGGGCAGCGCCCGCAGATCACGGTGAACCACGACTGCTGGAAGCTTGAGGCCCACGGCGTGATTGTGCTTCAGCATCCGGGCGCTGAGAAGCACGTGATCGCGGCGCGGTGACGCGGGTCAGGGGATCACAGGCCCGAACTTGCCGCCTGGATCGAAGCGATGGTCGCGTCGCTCAGTTCCGCTGGCCGGATGGCGCGCGGGTCTCCGGCGGCGCGCGCGAAGCATTGCAGGAGATATCGGGCTTCGGGCCACTGGGGCTGCAGATCGAAGGCCGAGATGATGATCCGGCCTGAGCCGACGGAGCGTTCCACGAGATAGCCCAGCGGGTGCAGCACCGGGTAGCGGTGGATCACGCGCACGATCGGGTCCTCGTCGTTCAGCCCGAAAGGTTCCAACGCCAGCGGCGGGGCTCCGTCGATGATGCGGAAGAAGGGCAGGTCGGCGAATCCCTCGTGGGGGAAGTCGCCCAGTAATGGGTGATCGCGAATCACCGTGCCATTCTGCCCATCCTCGTACGGCCCGTAGTTGGCCGGCGGAGTCAGGAAGTACCGCACGTAGCCGAAGTTTGGCTGGTGCGGTCGTACGAGTCCTTCCGTCGCGGCAAGCAGCACCGTTCCGCCTGACCGCGCGTGGTTGACGACAGCGTCATCGAGCACTTCCGTAAGCACGAGGCCATCCGCCGGAAGGCCCTCTGCACCGGCCACACGCAGGTCCTCCCATGCTGCGATCCACGTGTTCCTTGGCTCTCCGTAGCGCACCACGCCCGCCAGTCGCGGCGGTTCCGGGAACACCCACAGGTCCCAGGAGTTGGTCACGATGCGCGAGCTGTCCGACAGTTCCGTGAGCAACTGGATGCGAGCTGGGCAGTCCACAGACGGCAGCGCGCAGGTGATCTCACCCACCGGGCAGGTGGTAAAAGGCACGTGTTCCCACCTGAGGTGACCGGATGCACCCTCGCCCCCGGCCCCGGCGAGGGACCACGCGAGCACCGGATCGGCAAATGGCGGGTGCGAGTAGTCCGACACGGCCAGCGCGCAGCGAAACTCCGAGTCACTCACAAACACGCGATCGTCCAGGCCGAGATTGCTGAGGATCACCGTGTCCCCGTTGGTCCGCAGCCAGGTCTCCGCGTCGACCAGCTTGCGCTCGTAGAACTCGTCGATGATTCCCTGAGGTGAAGGGTTCGCGTCCATGGCGTTGAAGTGCGAGATTCCCGCCAGGAAGCCCCGGTCGCGCCGGCATTCCTCCATCCGGGCCTTCGCCTCGATGAACTGCAGGCGCTGGCTGTTGCGGGCGTAGGTCTCCAGCAGGTGTTCCTGGCCGCGCTTGCGGGCGGCCTCCCGGGCAATGTCTCCGGCGTAGTGGCGCACCGCGCCCGAGTACTTGCGGGTCACGTGCGGATCGGGGAAGGAACTCCACCAGCGGAACTCGTGCTCGATGATCGGCCTGTCCGGTGGTTCCTGACCCTCGGGCCAGTTGGTGTTGATGAAGTCGCCAGGCAGCTCGGGGTTGTACCCTCCGTCGGTCCAGATCACCATGGCGTGCGGTCTGATGGCCTTCGTCTCGTTGTAACAGCGCCAGGCGATGCGCGGATAGAGTGTGCTCGACCCAAGCTCGTTGCTCATGCAGTAGATCGCGGCGGATGGATGGTTCGCATCCCGCCGGACCACGAGGTTCCACTGCCGCCTGAGTGTCGCGCAGTCATCTGGATGGGGAGCGGGCCAGGCGTACAGGTGCCACTGGTTGTGCCCGCCCCAGCCGCCAAGAGCGCCCATCTCGCTCTGTATCAGCAATCCCACTTCGTCTGCCGCGTCGAAGTACTCCGGCGCGTATACATACGATTGGCACCGCACCTGGTTGTAGCCGTAGTCGCGCAGTGCCTGGAGCTTCCGGCGCCAGCGGTCCCTGTCTGTGTCGGGGCACCCGGTCTCGGGGCAACTGATGAAGTCCCCGGTACCGCGGATGAAGTGCGGCTCATCATTGATCAGGAACCGCCTTCCCTCGGTCGAGAGCTTCACGAATCCGGTACGCTCCGACCGCGCGTCGAGGATGGCCTCCCCGTCGACGAGCTCCATGTCCACACGGTAAAGCGCCGGATCATCCGGGCTCCACAGCACCGGCCCGGCCACGCGCAGCTCACCCTGAACGTGTCCGCCCAGGACGGGGAACTCCGCACTGTGCGCCTGCCCGGAACCGTCGGCGGGATGGGCTGCGATGCGCAATGCCGAACCCTCCGGCGCACCCTGGGACCAGGCTCGGATCAACAGCGTTCCGGCATCCACGTCGGGCAGGAGATGCGCTTCCTGCAGCGACGCTGGTCCCGTGGCGGTGAGTTCCACGTCTCGGTAAAGGCCCGACCAGTTTCCCTGCCAGTTGTAAGCGAGCCCGTAGATGCGGTTGTGCTCGTGGATGCGAACAACAAGATCGTTGTCCCTGTCCGCGCGCAGAAGTCCTGTAACCTCAAAACCGAAGGGGACGAAGGGCATGTCATTGGCGCCAATCGGCTGCCCGTTCAGCCACACGTCGGCACTGGGATGAGCGCCGCCGAAGTTCAGCCAGAACCGGGCACCCTCCCAGTCAGCGGGCATCCGGAAGGTCTGAGCATACCAGCCTGTTCCCTGATACGTCGCGCGGAACACGCGGGCGCGCAGGCGGAAATCCCACAGCTCATCGTCGCCATCATGCCCGAATCCCTGGCCCTGCCACGAGCCGGGAACGCGAATCGGCTCGCGGATGCAGTCCGGGTTCGCGAACCACTCTCGCGACAAGCCGAGGTCCTCCGGGTCCAGACGGAACCTCCACTGCCCGCTGAGGCTCACGCGCCGCTCCCGCGAATGCAGCAGCACCGGGTTCACGCGGGCGGGGAAGCGACAGCTCTTTTCATTCATGCCTGGTTCAGCTCCCTCCGGCGCCATCAGCAGCCGAGGATCCTGCACTTTGCGTCCAGGTAGTACAGGAAGTCCGCGTACGAGACATCCGGGTGAACCGCGTGGTCGATGGTGGGCACGTATCCGCCGCTCTCGATCACCGGGACCAGTCGCGCCAATTCAGCGTCAATCGCGGACGGTCCCTTCGCAATCTCGCGTTTGTCCACGCCGCCGATCATGCAGATGGACTTTCCGAATTCGCGGCGCATCTGCACAGGGTCCATGCCCGCTGCGCGCTCCATGGGGTTGAACCCGTCCACGCCGGCTTCGAGAAACACGGGTGTGAGCACGTTGTGGTCGCCGTCGGTGTCCACGAGGACCAGCCGAACCCCGTTCGATTTGAGAAACTCGATGTATCGCTTGTAATGGGGCAGCAGGAACTCCGCGAACTGCTTTGGGCCCATGAGGGGCCCGCCTTTGCCCGCCATGTCCTCGTGGATGATGACGAAATCGAAGGACAGCTCCCGGAGTGCGGGCTCCAGGATGCGCAGGATGAAGTCTGTCAGGAACTCCAGGCACTCGTGGATCAGCGCGGGGTCGTCGTACCACAGTAAAGACAGGTTTTCGGTGCCGATCCAGTTGCGCAGCATGGAGTAGTAGCCGAAAGTTCCCCCCAGAGGGTTCATGAGAGTGAGGGGCAGATCGGTGCCCCTCAGCGGGCTGTCCGGCGCGTCCCAGCCATCCGGGTAACGTTCCTCAGCAGGGCCCTCGTACCTGTGGCGGTACTCCCGGAAGGACTTGGCGTCTTTCACTGGGAAGTCGATGTACGTGTCCATGCTCATGCGGGTACCGCCCACGGTGCCGCTCTTGCGCGCGCGGCGCTTGCGACCGAACCCGTCCACGAACAAGACATGTTCCTGGGTATTCTCCAGAACCACCTGTTCCACCGGCGGCACAGGTCCGGTGGCGTCGACGGCCAGCGTCTCATAGCCCTCCAGGCCCAGCGCCGGCTCGCCACGATGCATGAAGGATGTGTTGTACTCCTCGGGCATGCCCTCGTTGATCCAGCGCTCCCGCGTCTGCGCCCAGACCGCGATCTCCATGTTCGGCGCATGGTCCACCGGCTCGAATGTCATGCAGCCCATGAAGCGCTCGCGAGCGGTCATGCCTGCACCTCCCGGACGATGATCAGCGTGATCGAGAATGGTTCCATGTCGAGGGTCACGTCGCGCGGCAGGGAGACTCCGTCGAGCCACGGTTCGGAGTGGCTGTTCGTGATGCGCTCGATGCTCACAGTTCCGGCGAGCCCGTAGTCCGGCAGGTCGCATGTGAAGGCCACCGGCTGGTCTGTGACATTCACAAACAGCAAGCAGACGCTCCCGTCCCGGCCCCGGAAAGCCGCGTTCTGAACCGCGCGATCGGTCACCTCATGCCGGTCATTGGGGTCCATCTGGTGAACCATTCCGTGGCCGTCGTACATGAACTTCAGGTACTGCGCGGTGAAAATAGGCACGGCGATATCGGGGGGCCGGAGCATCTCACCGAACATGAGGTATGGGTACAGTTCGCGGCCTGTGGCGCGGACGACTCGCTCGTAGAAGGCGAGGGTCACAGGATTGTGATCGGGCGGGTCTGGAAAGTAGCGGCCCGCTGAGGGCAGCACGCCCTGGCATATCGCTTTGCCGATGCCCCGGGTCCAGTAGAGAACCTCGGGGCGGTTGCATTCCGGCATGGCGGCGTAGTATGAGCCGATGTACTCATTGTAGACGTAGTTGAACAGCGGCACCGTTTCGCCGCCCATGGGCATGCCGCGCCAGTAGTGGCCGAAGTACTCCATGTTGCCGGCCCGCTGGTCATACAAGTCCAGCCAGGGGATGAAGTTCTCGCTGACGCCCTCGGTGGAGAAAGCGCAGTCTGGGCAGGCTGCCTTCGCCTTACGCCGGGTCTCCTCCAGTATCCGCGCGCAGGCCCGCGACCACCACGGTCCGTGCCCCATGGGGTGCCCGTGGCTTGCGTCGTAACACGCCTCACTGCCGCCACAGGGGAAGTTGTCGATCTGCACCACCGTGCAGCCCAGGTCCAAGCATTTTAGAGCCACATCCACATGCAGCGGCAAGGCGTCGTCCGGCGCAGGGCACAGACGCACCACTTCCCAGTTGTCAAACCAGCTCATCACCGTGTACTCGCCATCCGGCCGACGAAGCGCGAGGTGCTCGCCGTTTTCCCGGAACAGCGGCCAGCTGTCCCAGGGTGGATCGTACCCGTTCTTCACGTACCAGTTGTTCCCGGTGATGTAGACGAACCCGTGGTTTCCTGCCTCTCGCAGCTTCGCCATTGCCGCCCGGAACTGGTCTTCACCCTCGCGCGGGGGGAAGAACCCCGCGGGGCCGGTCCATGCGCCGCCGCCCTCCCAATTGAAGACCAGGCTGAGCAGTGGCACCCCGACATCGCGCGAGATATCATTCACCGTGTCGGCGATCTGTCTCATCGGGTGGTTCATGTCCAGGCGGGGCATGTGGTAGTTGGACATCTGGAAGACCCCGCCCACCCCCTCGCGCAACCATCCCGCAATGTCCCGGTCCCACAATTTCCTCTCGCACCACCACTGGCGGGTCGCCCATTGCTTGTAGATGTCGGCGGCGGCATACCAGTCGCCATGGAAAACACCGACGATGGTATCGTAGTCAGTACCGGCGTCCTGGCCAGCGAACTCGCTGACGTAGTGGGTGACCTGGAGCACAGGGGGCTGGCCCAGGTCCGGAATAGGTCCCATGCGCAGGTCTTTGGGATGTTGGCCTGAGTCATGGGTCGCGAGATACAGGCCCGCTGCGTCGTTGTAAAGCGCAGCCACTTGCAGCCCGATGGCTCCCGGGTACCGTCCCCCGACAGCCCCCACGCCGACATCGGCCGTCTCCGGTCCCGCTCCCGCTTTCAGCGGCAGACTGTCGCGCACCGGGAAAGGGTTCCGGTACAGATAAGCTTCGCTCTGCACCGGGAAGAGAAGGGACTCACCCGGCGCGGGGTCGCCGAGTTTCACCAGCCCGCACAGGATCGGGCAGGTCAGTTCGCAGACCGCGACATCATCCGCCGGGCCATCCACCTCGATGCGCCACGCACTGAGAGCTGACTCGTGCGGCAGCGTCACTCGCACGCGCACGGTCATGCCGGGCTCCGGCAGCCCGGCTGACATCAGTGCGAGGGTCATCCCGTCCGGGGTCTCCGTGGTCTCCCACGTCAGCGTCGAGGTCTGGTCGCTGGTGAGCCACTCCAGGTTCGGGGCGCCGCCGCGTCTCAGGCCAATGCGCCACAGCAGTCGCGGCGCGTTCCGGTCTCGCACAAGCTCAGTGTCGGTGGTGAGGTCAGTCATGGACACCAGTGCGCCGCCGTGTGCGAGACTGAACACAAAGCGGGCGAGGTCGTTTGCGACGGTCAGTTCGCCTTCACCTGCAGTCAGCCTCGTGGGCATTGCTCTTCTCCCGAGTGTGGGTGCCGGAGGCGGCACGCGGTACTGCGCGATGTGACCCCAGACAGTTCGCGCAGTCTCTCCCCTTTCCCTGCGGGAGGTCCTTGCAGGGATCAGTGGCTCTTGGGGGGAATTACAGCTGGCTGCACGCGACGACGCCAGTATCTCGTAACTCTGGGGGACTTCGGTATGCGAGCCGTCATCCTGCTGACGATCGTTGCGGGTCTGTCGCTCTCCGCGGTGGATTGCGCGGAAGTCCAGTCGATCATGAAGAGGACGGGACCGGCCTTCGAAGCGGGAATGACCCCCGCGACGCTGGGGTGGGGCGAAGACGACGTCGCCTATCCCGACC
>JAGPGE010000132.1 GCA_018056145.1 Armatimonadota bacterium | reverse complement strand
GTGTAGTGGCCGTCGATAGCCTCGTTGTCATACGGTGGCGCTTTCGGAACGAGCCCCAGTGGGTCCTTCGCGACCTCCGCGAAGACACCACGCACGTGATCGGCCAGGTACGGGTACATCCGGCGCGCCCAGTCGTTATCCCCGGTCAGCCGCCAGTGGGAGCCGAAGGCCCACAATGTTTGGCCGTACCCGTCCCACTGGGGCGGCTGGCAGATGATCCCGTTGGCTCGGCGGCAGGTCAGAAAATGGTCCAGTCCCTGCCGGGCCCATTCATGCCGCCCGGCTATGTCGAAGGCGTTGACGATGTATGCCCCATCTCGCACCCAGAAGTAGTGGTACTGGAAGCGGTTCACCGTGGGGATGTAGTCGTCGCCTTCTTTCCGGCGGGCGATTGCCAGGTACGCGAGACTGGCCCGGTAGACATCCACCGGCTTGGACTCGGGAAGCTCAATCTGCATTCCCTGATCCAGGAACCGCCGCCACCAGCGAACGGTGTCGGCCATGAGCGCGGCAACGGAGGCGTCGCGCAGTTCCGCGATTGCCTTCTCATCACCGAGCGCGACGGGATCATAGGGGAATTTGAAGTCCATGATGCGTTCCGCGCCCGGATCCAGCGTCACCTCATAGCGCACTAGGCACACGGGGGTGGTTGCGGTGATCGCTTCGTCACGCGCCTCGATGGGGCCGGAGCCCTCGCGATCCGGCACGATGTAGCGGCGCGGAGCGGGGTCAGTGGGGAACGCGTAGATAAGCGCATCATTCCGCGCCGCGTAGTCTTCGCCCAGGGAGTACCGCGCAGACAGGACACTAAAGGGTCTGCGCAGGCGTTCGCAGCACCCGGGACCTTCGGCGCGGATCGCCGTGGCGAATGTGGCCTTGGCCGTGGCCTGGCCGGCGTTGTGCAGCCGCACCCGAATGAAGTTGATCAGGTTGCTGTCGGTGCGACCGTCAAGGGTTGCGGCGAACATAGTGGTCTCGTAGTCGATCTCGCCGACGCGACTGGTACCGGTGATCACCGGTATCGCGCCCTCGCGCAGCACCTGGATGCGCTGCCGCAGGGGTGCGAGATCATCGCCCGCGAAGAACATCAGCTGCGCCGACCCGGTCCAGAGCCAGCCTTCACCCGTCACCTGGGTGCCCTGGAGCGCGTCCGCGACCCCGAGCACCGTGCTGGGGCGGCTGAAGTAGCAGAAGGGGCCCGGCACGTCGTCAATCGCCGGGTCGATGGGCGCGGCGCCGCCAACGATATGAACTGCCAGCGCGGTCAGTGCGAGACACAGACGCAGTGTTGACATGGGGCACCAGTCCCGGTTGATAGTGCGCGTGCAATGGCCCTTTTCGCTGCTCGCGGAGTGCCGTCCTCCCTTCGGCCGCGCGCGCAGGCAGGTCCACACCATGCTCCCCGGCGAAATCATTGCCGGGCAGATCCAATGCCGAGAGGAGATCTCGAGACAATGCGCGCCAGCCTGGCCCTGATCGTGGGAGGACTACTGATGACAGGACTTGTCCCTGGGTCCTCCGCCGAACCCGTGACACTCTACAAGCCCGAAAACATCGCCATCGCGCGGGAGAACATGGAGCGCCACCCATGGGCTGCCGCGATTGTGGACGGGTACCGAAAGACGGTTTCCTTCGCCATGAGCCAGGACCGCGAGGCCCTTCGGGCGCTGGTGCCTGACCTAACGCCGGGCAGCGTGTACGGGCAGGTCTGCCCGGCCTGCGTGGGCGACAAGTGCGCAATGGGGGAGACCGGCGTGTGGAAGTGGAGCGTGACGGACCCCGATCAGCTCACCTGCAAGTACTGCGGCACGCAGTACCCGAATGAGAAGTACCCGGAAACCGGTGTGCTTGACTGCCCGCAGATGGGCCAGAGCTTCACCTACTACATCAATGATGAGCAGCGCGCTCATCCCGATGAGGACCTCGGGAAGCACGCTTACAAGTGGGCCGGGAGACCGGTGCAGGTGAGCTTCACCGGGGTGATCCGCGCCAGCAAGGTGAGTTGGGCGATCAGCCAGCTTCTCCCGCTTGCGAAGCTATACGCGCTCACCGGTGACGTGGCCTACGCGGAGCGCACCGCCTGGCTGCTGGAGCGGCTCTCGGAAGTGTTCCCGAAGTACCTATACCACAGTTACGGCGGCTGTTTCGCGGACTGTGACCCCGCTGAGGCTGCGCGGGAGATGGGACGCAACCCGACTGTGGGGAAATTCGCGCCCGGGATCATCCAGCATCCCGCGGCGATCATGCGCGACCGGAACAAAGACGGGTTCGGCGACCTCGACGCGGGTTTCTGGGGAGCGGGACGCCTGACCACCGGCGCGGGAGGCGAAGGCGGGGCTCTGCTGAATGCGGTGCTCAGCTACGACCTGACCCGCGACGCGGTCACCGCCGATGGGCAGCCGGTCTACCCGCCTGAACTGCAGGACCAGATCACCACGCAGTTGCTTCTCGCGGGCTGCGAAGACATGGAGAACTACGCGGCCATCAACAACAAGGCCGGTCCCGGGCGGGCGTTGAGCGGCGCTGTGGGCATCCTCATGGAGCAGCCGGATCGGGTCCGGCGCGCCCTGCAGGGCTTCGAGGAACTCATGGACGACTGCTTCCACTTCGACGGGTTCTGCAAGGAGTCGCCTTCCTACTCCAGCATGCACCTCAGCCTCATGCAGGAGATTCCCGATCTTCTGGACGGCTACAGCGACCCGAAAGGCTACACGCCGGAAGAAGGCGAGCGCTTCGACAACTTCGACCCCTTCACCCACATCCCGCGTTACCGGCTGGCGCTTGAGAGCATGGTTCGCATGCTTCGGCCGGACCTCAGATACCCGGTTATCGGCGACACCCACTCAGGAGGCAGCACGAGCCCACATTACGTGGAGATCCTGGCCTCCCACTACGGGGAGCGGTATGCCGGGCTCCTGGTGGCGCTCCAGGGCAAGCCGCTGGAGGAAGCGGGCAGCGAGTATGCCCTGTGGCACCGGGACCCCGATCTTAGCACGCCGTCGGGCGAGTTGGATGCGGGCCTGCGCACCGAGTACTTCCCCGGCTGGCAGGTGGGCGTGCTCCGCGCGGGGATGGATGACACGAAGACCTCGCTGTATTTCAACGGCTACTGCGTCCATGGTCACCGGCATCGAGACACGCTGGGGATCATCTATCACGCGTTCAACACGGAACTGGCGTCTGACCGGGGGTACATCTGGGACGATCCGCGCAATGCCTGGACAGCCAGCACGCTGGCGCACAACATCGTGACGGTGGATGGGGAGAACCAGAACGCGCCCAATCGGCGCTCGATGCTGGAACTTTTCGGCGTGACGCCCGCGGTCGAGATCATGCAGGCTTCCGCGGACGCCTACACCCAGTGCGGCACGTACCGGCGCGGCGTGGCCCTAGTGCGCCTACCCGAAGGCGGTAACTACGCGGTGGACTGTTTCCGGGTGGCTGGCGGCAAGCGCCACCAGTACGCGTGCAACGCGAACGGAGTGCTGACCGGCACGGGTGGGTTCGAACTCACGCCGATCCCGGGCAAGCTCTCGTGGCTTACCAACCTGAGAGGCGGCCCGGTTAGCGCAGACTCCTGGCAGGTGTCCTGGCGCGAGCGCGACGTGTCCTTCCAGGTGCTCATGACCGGTGCGGTGGGTCGGGCAATCATTGCCGATGCTCCCGGCTGGCGCAGCGCGAGAGGCGATCAACTCAACGCCCCGCCGATCACCCAGATGGTCGCGGAGCGCAATGCGGAGGCCGACTTGAGCAGTCTGTTCACCGCGGTGATGGTCCCCTTCCGGTCCGATGAGTCCCCGGTCCGGTCGGTCACGCGCCTCCTGCCCGATGCTGCTGGTCGAGACGCCAATGCGGACGACGCCGTGGCGGTTGTGGTGGACCTGGGAGAACGCACCGACTACGTGATCTTCGCGCCCGATGACGAGCCCCGCACTTACGGCCCGGTGCGCCTGGCAGGCCGCTTCGGGTATGCCTCGGTGGGTCGCAACGGCAAGCTGCTGCGGGGCTACCTACTGGACGGGACCGAGTTGACCTGCGGCGCAACCAGCCTGACCCAGCCGGCCGCCAGAGTCGAGCGCAAGGTGGTAAGTGTACGGGGCTCGACCGTGATGCTGGATCGGCCTTTGGAAGCAGTGGATGGACTGCCGGGGACCTACCTGATGACCGGTGAGACCGGGTTTGAGATCGAGGCAGCCAATGGGCGCACACTGTCCGTGCGCAACTACCCCTTTGTAGGAGGGGAGACCGTGACGATCCCGCTGGGGGTCTATCTGGAGAATCACGGCGGCCTTTGACGAGCCAGCAGCGGGAGTGGCAGACTCTCCTGCCACTCTCGCATCGTCGCATGCTCAACCAGCCTACCTGGCCAACCCAAGCCGCCACGGCGCGGCGTTCAGGTTCGCCTCTCGCATCTGCTCGATCATGTCCCACTTGGGGCGGTCGGTCTCGCGGACCAGCCCGAAGGCGAAGTGCTCGCCGTAGAAGAGCCGGTCGCCGCGTCCAGGGCCGCGTCCCGTGAGGGGCTGGTCCCGGAAGTGGAACCAGATCAGGCCCACGCAGTACGGGTCATTGGCGGCAGCCCGCACCCAATCGTGGTAGCGCTTGCCTGATTCCGCGTCGCTCTCGGTGGCCACGCCGTACTTGCCGAATCCCCGCTGCCCCGCATACCACGATGGGAAACTGAACTCTCCACACAGGGCGGGCTTGTCGGCGGCCTGCTGGAGTCTGTCGAGGCGCTCTTCGGGGTATTCCAGCCGGTAGCGGTCATAGCCGATGACATCGCAGTACTTCGCCCCAATGTGCCAGTCCTGCTCGTTCACCCACCAGCCCGGAACGATCCAGAATCCCAGGTACAGGTGGTTCGGATCGATCTCCTTGACGGTGGTGTACGCGAACTGGTAGTACCGGTCCGCGTAGAAGCAGCGCATGGCCTCCAGGTCCTCCTGAGAAGGCTCCGGCTGCGCGGCGTAGAGGGCTTCGGGCGTTCCCGCATCGACTTTCCAGGCCGCCGCGAGAGCCGCCGCGGAGCCGCCGTACCGTGTTTCGACAAGGTGGTCGATCAGGGCGCGCTTCGCCGCAGTCGCGGCGGGCATCGCCATGATTTTCCGAATCTCCTCGGGCTTGATGTGTTCGTCGAACTCGTTGCCCAGGGACCAGCCCAGAACCATTGGGTCATCCTTGCGCGGGGCAATTTGCTGCCTCAGGCCCTCCCTGAACTTCTCGCGGACCACAGGGTCAAACACGTCTGGGTGGTCCACCAGGTTGGGCGCGCTCCAGCGATTGAGGACGGGTGTGGTCACCACCGTTGACGGGCCACCCCATTTGCCACCACCACTGAAGCCCCAGCAACGCAGTCGCTGCAGGGCGCGCTCCAGGGCACGATCGCTGAAGGCTTCAGGTCCATACTTCCGAATCAGGTTCGCGGTGTAGAAGCACGCATACTCGGTCCCGTCGTTGACGCCCCAGTGGTTCTTCCCCCAGCACGCTCCCCAGGCGCCGTCCCTCGGCGGCAGGTCTGCGAAGAGGTACTCCCGGTCGCTCACAGGCGTTGTGGGCCAGCCGGTGGCCGGGACATTGCTCACGCCAAGGTAGAAGCAGGGGTTGCCATCCGGGGTGATGAGCCACCATTTGCCGTCGCGTTTGAGGATGCGGAAGAAGCCGGTGGCGTCCGATGTCCAGCCTGCCTTGAGATACCCGCCGTAGGCGTCGTAGTCTTCAGACGGGGGCATCCCGGCCAGTATCTCGTCCTCGCGCGCGATGTCCGCCACCAGTTCCTCGTCGCTCCGGACCTTCTCGGGGTACTCTGCGTGTATGCTCTGGCCATACCTGTCGATGTACGGTGCCCAGGCCTTCGTGTCGCTGGATGCGAACTGCAGGGCAAGCTCCACGACCACCGTGTCGCCGGGCTGCACGGCAAGCTCAGCACTCTGGGTCCGACCGGGCTCGAACTGCATCAGCGGCACCGCCCGGGCTGCATCGGCGAAGTCGAACTGCCGGGTCTGCAATATCTCGCCGGCGCGCTCAACGGTCACGGTCATGTCACCCACGGCGCACACCCAGTCGCCGGATTCTGAAGCCCAGGCCGGCCGGTCGCTCACAACCAGCCCGACCTTCGAGGGCAGGTAGCCGCCAGGGTTGCTGATGACCTTCTCCCCGTCCAGGTAGACCTCGGAGGCGCCATCGCGGATGACGGCTTTCACGGCGTACGGGCGCTCGGCCTCGAAACCCGGTATGTGAGAGGCGAACACCCACTGACTGCCGTCCGCGACGCCCAAAATCAGAGGGAGTCTCTTGAGCACTGCGCCTTCCAGGTCAAGGTAGAAACCGGTCTTCGCGCCCCAGTCGTACTGCGCCGCCAGGTACAGGCGGCAGTTGGAGGGCTGGGCGACGGCGGTCGCGACGGCGATGATCTGACCCAGCATCACGATCCAGCGCGACATGGGATGACCTCCTCAGACCCATCGGGAACAAAGCGGTCCTTCTGCACTCCACAGCTGCATTATACGCGGGGGCAGCGGCGGGATGAAGAGCAGTTGCATTGGCTGCGAGGACAGTCTACACCGAACGGGGAAATGCCGCGGCACGAAGTCCAGCCCGGAACCGCTCCATTTCGGAGGATCACCATGCCTGATCGCCCCAACATCGTCCTGTGCATCTGCGACCAACTCCGCGCCTTCGAGACCGGCTGCTATGGGAACCCCGTGATCCAGACCCCAAACGTGGACTCCCTTGCGCGAGACGGTTCGCGGTTCGAGCTCGCGGTGACCAACTTCCCGGTCTGCATGGCCTCCCGTTCGGTGCTGCTGTCCGGCGAGTACAACCGCACCTGCACCGGTGGCGTGGGCAATGTGCATTTCCAGACGAGAGCGGGCGACTGCGCCATGCCGGAATACCCGTATCCCGGCAGACCGCACCTGAAGGACACCACGCTGCCCGAACTCCTGCGGGGGGCGGGGTACGAGACGGCGGCCATCGGCAAGTGGCATATCCACTCCTGGCCAGATGACGTGGGTTTCGACAACTACCTGATTCCCCGGGTGCATCATTGCCATAGCGGCCAGAGCTTCACCGAGAATGGCGGGCCGGAGTTCGTCCCCGACGGCTGGAGTGTGGACTTCGAAGCCGGGCGGGTGGAGGAGTTCATCGGCGCGCGGAGCAAGGGCGACCAGCCGTTCTTCCTGTACTACAGCATCTCGCCGCCGCATTGCCCGGTGGCAGACGCGCCGGAAGAGTACCTGACCATGTACGACCCAGGTTCTATCCCACTGCGGCCCAATGTGGACCTGTCCCGGCCACTCAAGGACCAGGATTACTGGTACAAGGTCTACCGGTGGGATTTCCGGCACTACAACCTGGGTCTGCCGTATGCGGACCGTCTGCCCGATGGCTACGACCTGAGGCAACTCATCGCCGAGTACTACGGGGTAACGACGTGGATGGATCGGGCTGTGGGACGGATGCTGGGTGCCCTTGATCGGGCCGGCCTTGCTGAGGACACGCTCGTGGTCTTCACCTCCGACCACGGCGACAACCTCGGCAGCCTGGGCCTGGTGCAAAAGGGCGGCCCGAATGAGGAGTCGATCCGGGTTCCCTTGCTCATGCGCGGCCCTGGCGTATCATCCGGCAATGTCATCGCCGATCGCGTCCCGAGCCTCGTGGATATCGCGCCCACGTTGTTGAATGCAGCGGGCATCGGACAGCCCGGTCACATGCCCGGACAGGACCTGCTGGCGGACTGTCCGCCTGTACGCGACTACTCGGTCATTGAGATCGGGCATGGCGCGGCGGTGCGTACGCCGACCCACATGCTCCATCTTCCGCCAGATCACGAGCGCAGGTGTCTCAGCACCACGCCGGCCCATTTCTTCGATCTGACCGCCGACCCGTACCAGCTCAGCAACCTGGCGGGTACCGGCGCGCAGTCCGAAACGGCGCGGGACCTCGCGAGACTCCTGCATGACTGGGACGCTCTTACTCCCTGGATGCCGGAGGAGTAGCCCCTGCGCGCGCGACGGAATGGGTAGCTTATCCGCGCCGTCGGCTTCCCACCACCCGGGAACGCCACACGGCGGACAGGGCCGGTGCTGAGTACACCGGCCCCGTCCGTTGAGGAGGCCCGACGCGTCTACGCCGACTGGCAGAGCAGGATGGAAGGCTTCGTCTGACCGCGCCTAATGGTACACCCAGTCCACGTCGAAGTAGGTGATCCCCGTCTGGCTCAGGTGGGGCAGCCCGCTGCCTGTGGCGCAGTAACCCAGAAGCACCCGGTCGTCCACGAACTCCAGCGCGGTGTAGCAGAACCACCCGTTGGGGTCCGTCTCGATGTTCTTCGCATGCTCCCAGGTCTGCCCCTCGTCCTTCGACACGGCGACGGTCAGGGGGGTGCGCTTCTGACCGAGTTCGGGCTGGGCGGAGTGGTCATTCCAGACCATGAGGATGTCGCCGGTCTGCGGGATGCGCTCGAAAGTGGCAGGGGAGCAGGGCGAGTTGATGTCCGTGGCCTCCGCCGCGCTCCAGGTCAGGCCGCCGTCGGATGAGTAGCTGCGGTACTGCACGCCCCAGCTGGTGCGGCACAGCATCATGAGGCGCCCGTCCTTGAGTTCGATGATCCCCGGCTCCTGTAGCCCCGAACCGCCCTCGAGCGGCGGCGCGATCTCAGCGCCCATGGTCCAGGTGACCCCGTTATCGTCGGACACGAAGCACATCGGCACTCCGGGGCGGAACTGCGTCTCGCCTTCCAGGACGTGACGCGCGGCGGGGATCACCAGCCGCCCGCTGGCAAGCTGGATCACCCGGTCGTTGTTCACCACGTAGTACCCGCCCTGTGGCATGCAGAGCCTCGGCTCGCTCCAGGTCTGCGCTTCGTCGGTAGATACCCGCATGTAGGCCCGGCAGTCGTCGGCCGCCTGCTTGACCAGGTAGAACATGGCGATCTCCCCGCTCTGCAGCCGCAGAAGGGAGACGGACATGACATTCATCTTGCCCTCGTTGGGCACGATGGTGACATCCTCCGTGCTCCAGGTCACGCCACCGTCCGTGGAGGTGCGTCCGGCCAGGAACGCCGCATCGTTGTCCCCTCCGCCGCCGGTGAAGTGGCTGTAGACGAAGAGGATGCTCCCGTCCTTGAGCCGGATGAAGTCCCCCTCGGAGTTCCGCGGATTGCCGGGCCCCGGGGGAAGCAGGCGGATCTTCGTCACCTCGCCCTCCTGGATCACCTCGGTGGGGCGGGTCTTCACTTCCCACGGGATCGACCCGTCGTCAAGGGCAAGAAGCATGTTGCGCGCGGTGAAGTGCAGGCGCTTCGAGAAGTGGTGCACCAGCGCACCGCCTTGCACCGGAGTGGGCTCGTCGACGATGAAGTCTGCCCAGGTCGGCTCATTGAAGGCGATGAAGGCCAGTTGCAGGCCCGCCGCCCACTGGTCCGGCGGCAAGGTCAGGTCCGGCAGGATAACATTGCCGGTATCCACCTGGTAGATGCGCCGCTCCGCGTTCATGTTCATCGTCTTGATGGGGCATTCGATGATCGCCGTCCGGCCTGACTGCTCATCCCGGATTTCAGTCTGCGAGACGATGGGCACGGCGGCCTGGATCGCGGACACGATCTCATCGGGGGTATTCAGCACTCTCATCTTCGCAGTGCGCACCACCGGGGTCATCTGGCCCCAGGGAGAGAGTGCAACCACCTGCTTCGGATTGGCGTTCGCGGGCAGGGCGCGGCGGAAGATGACTGTTTCCTTGTCGGCGAACACCGGCAGGAAGTCGTAGTTGTTCTCGTGGAACAGGTCGTGGGTCGCAAACGTGTTCTCACTCTTGCAGGACGCGCACTGGTAGTAGTCGCGCACTTCGCCGGTGGCCGGGTCGCTGATGCGGCAGCGTGACTCGATCCAGAAGACCGGCTCGTTGCCGATGTTCCCGTTCGTGGTCACGAATGACCGCCCGTAGTCGGTGGGCGGGTCCAGCAGGGGCTGAGCGTCCACTGACTGGTGGAGAGCCAGTGCGATGCCGGTGGTCAACAAGAGCATGGTGTAGCCTCCGATCGTCCTCATGTACATGGCTGCTGACGCCTCTCTTTCAGGCAGGATGGCGGCAACCACCCGCTTCCATGGCGATGGTGTTCGCTGCAGGCAGGTGCCCTTCCTGCATTTCACGACCCGGGCGCGGGCAGGAGATCGATGCCGCCGTGGTCAGGGCGCACGCGCAGCCTGATGGACCAGAGCGCCTCGGTGCGCGCGTCCTGGGTGGTGTGGCCTCCGCTATGGATGTATGCCGCCCAGACCGATCCGTCCTCCAGTTCCACCGCTTGGCCGTACCCGTAGACGGAGGGGTCCACGGGGAAGCCGTACTGCTCGTTGGGGGCGATCCAGGTCTCGCCGCCATCGGTGCTGAACATCGCGCGCAGGCCGCCTGCACCGTAGGAGCCGTGCAGGCACAGGAGCGTGCCATCCCTGAGGGTGATGAGACGCGGCTCGAACAGGCGGACTCCCAGGGGCTGGGGCGGTGTCCAGGTCCTGCCGCCGTCGGAGGACCAGGCGATGTCGCCTTCAGGCCGGGCGATCATCACCAACCGGCCATCGTGCAGTTGAGCCACGGCG
>JAGPGE010000131.1 GCA_018056145.1 Armatimonadota bacterium | reverse complement strand
TCGCTGCCGTCGGAGTTGTAGATGCGCATGGCGAAGTCGGCGATTTCCGAAGGACTGACGAGAATGATCCCGTCGCCGCCGATGCCGAAATTGCGGTCGGACAGGACGCGCGAGAGCGCGGGCAGGTCATAGGCGCTCAGGTCCTGGCTGATGGCATCGATGTAGATGTAGTCGTTCCCAAGACCGTGGAGCTTGGTGAAACGCATCCGTACCCTCCCGCAGCCAGGTCAGGGCGTGTTCGCCGGACCGATGGCAGCGATGGCGCTCTTGTAGACGAGGATGTCCATGTCTTTGACAGACACGATCAGCGTGAACGCATCAAACTGCTTGACCACACCACGCAGGTCCTTGCCGTTGAGCAAACTGATGCGGACCGCGGACTTGGCATCAGCCGCGGCCTTGAGATAGACGTCCTGCACAGATCCCTTCGCGGCCAATCTCATACCCCCGTCAATTGATCACACGCCGCTGAAACGGCGAGATTGAGCCCCCCACGCCAATTCAGCACCGAGTCGACACAGTTCAGACTCAACCAGAGCGAACTCATCCTCAGTCCGCCACTCCCGCCAGACCGCGCCTTCCTCACGCCGGAACCACGTCAACTGGCGCTTGGCGAACCGGCGCGTCTCGCGCTTGACCGATTCCACGACCCGCGCAAAGCTCTCGCGCGGCTCCGGGAAGTTGAGCCACGCGAAGATCTGGCGGTAACCCAGAGCCTGAAGGGACGGTAGCGCGGGCTGCACCCCCCGCGCATCGATGGACCGCACTTCGTCCAGCCAGCCGTTGCGCAGCATCCGGTCTACCCGTGCGTCGATTCCCTGGTAGAGCGTCTCGCGCGGGCGGCTGAGCACAAGATAGAGAGCATTATAGTGGACGTCCGGAGTCGCGTCAACGCGCCGCTGCTCGCTGATCGCGATCCCCGTGATCTCCAGCACTTCCAGCGCGCGCACGATCCGCTTGCTGTCGGCCGGGCTGATCTTCGCTGCCGCGACTGGATCCGCCGAGGCAAGCCTGGCGTGCATCGCCTCACTGCCCAGTCGCGCGAGTTCGCCTTCGAGCCTCCGCCGCACCGCCTGGCCTTCCTCGCCCTGCGCCGGCGGGAAGTCGAAATGCCGCAGCAGCGCCCGAATGTACAGACCGGTTCCGCCGCAGAGGATCGGCAGGTTCCCGCGCCCGTGGATTTCGCGGATCGCCCGGCTCGCATCTTTCTGGAAGTCAGCCACGGTATACGGCTGGTCCAGGTCCACGCAGTCGACGAGATGGAACCGCGCCGCCTGCCGCTCTTCCGCGGTCGGTTTCGCGGTGCCCACGTCCAGCCCCCGGTAGATCTGCATGGAATCAGCGGACACGATCTCCCCACCGACGCATCTCGCCACGCGGATCGCGGCTTTGGTCTTCCCGGATGCCGTGGGGCCGGCGATGACCAGGAGCGGAATGACCGGAGGCATCAGGTCACGCTTCCCGGATTCCGCCGGAACTGCCGGTCCAGCCGGTCCAGCCCGAAGGACACGATGATGGGGTCACCGTGGGGGCAGACGGCGGGGGCCTCGCTTTTCAGCAAGTCATCCACCAGCTTCTGCATCGCCGCCGGGCCCATCCTCTCCCCCGCCTTCACCGCCGCGTGACAGGCGAGCGTAGCCCGAAGCTTCTCCCGCCTCCGGTCCAGCGAGGGCGTGCTCTCAGCATCCGCGAGTTCCGCAATGGCGTTGCGCAAAGTCTCGATGGGCGCCAGTTCCGCCGTGGAGGCGGGCACGGAACGCACCAGGAAGGCGCCCGGCCCGAAATCCTCCAGTTCGTAACCCAGTTCACCCAGCCACCCCAAGCTCGCGCGGGCCACTTCCATCTCCCCGGGCGCCAGTTGCAGCGTCTCGGGGACCACCAGCAACTGTCGGGTCACCCGCTCCGGGCTGAGGCTCTCCAGGATCACGCGCTCCGCGGCGCGGTGCTGGTCGATGAGCAGCAGGCCCTCGGGCGACCGTGCCACGATGTAACGCCCGGCAAGCTGCCCGAGCACCTCCACCTGCCCGCGCTCTGTGGCCAGTTCCAGCGCCGGCACTGCCGGTTCGCGCTCCGCGGGAAGGGAGATGATTGGGTCGGCGAAAACGCCAAGTCCCTCGTCGCGGTCATCAACCCGGTCTTCGAAGGGATTGACCCTGAGCCTGCGAGCGCGCATGCGCTGGTCCAGGTCGCCCAAGGGTGCTCTACCGGCGGGCAGGCCTGCACCGAACCTGTCACCGCCGAAGGGCTCGGTTCCGGGCACGCCTAGTTCGTCCCCCTCCGTCGGGCGGTGGTATATGTGTCGGCTCCCCTGGCTGAGAGACCGGAATCCCGCCTCCGCAAGGGCATCCTCCACCGCCGCCTGCACCAAGGAATGCACCGCGCCGCCTTCGCGAAAACGCACCTCAATCTTGGTGGGATGCACGTTCGGATCAACGCGCGTGGGCTCTACGTCGAGATGCAGCGCGCATAGCGAGTGTCGCCCCGCAGGCAGGAGGAGCCCGTAGGCCTCGTCCAGCGCGTGGCTCATCTGCCGGCTGCGCACAAAGCGGCGATTGACGAAGAACATCTGGTGGCTGCGGGTGCTGCGCAGGAGGGTGGGCCGGGAGACAAGCCCGTGAACCCGCACCCCGTCCCGCTCCAGGTCGACCTCCAGGAACTCCCGGGCCGCCGCGCTCCCGTACATGGCGGCGATCACCGAACGCAGGTCACCGGCGCCTGAGGTCGTGAAAAGCACCTCGCCATTGTGGGTGAGCTTGAAGGCCACGTCGGGCCGGGCCATGGCAAGGCGCGACACCCAGTCCGCGCAGTGGCCCCGTTCCCGCGCAGTGGTGGACAGGAACTTGGCGCGGGCCGGGGTGTTGAAGAAGAGATCGGCCACCTCAACGGTGGTCCCGGACGGGCAGCCCACCGGCAGCACCCTTGCGTCGCTCCCGCCCTGGATCGTGACCTCGCAGCCCTCTTCACTGCCGGGCTCGCGCGACACCAGCCGGAACCGGGAGACCGCCGCGATGCTCGGCAGTGCTTCGCCCCGAAAGCCCATAGTCTCGATGGAATCCAGATCATCCGCGCTCGCGATCTTGCTGGTGGCGAAGCGCTGCACCGCGAGACGGGCATCCTCGGCGGACATGCCGTGGCCGTCATCGGTGACGCGGATAAGCCCCCGGCCGCCGTCCACCAGTTCCACTTCGACCCGCCGCGCGCCGGCATCAACGGCGTTCTCCACCAGCTCCTTGACCACGCTGGCGGGACGTTCCACTACTTCACCGGCGGCGATGCGGTTCGCGAGAGCCTCGCTGAGTACCCGTACGTGAGCCATTGTCCCTCAGTTGCGCAGGATTACAGGCCCTGCGCCGTTCGCTCGATGAGATCATCCTGAATGTGCGTCGGGAGGGTCACGAAGTACGCGCTCAGGCCGGAAATGCGCACCATCAGATCCCGGTGGCGCTCCGGGTTGGCCTGGGCGTCGCGCAATGTGGCGGCATCCACGACATTGAGCATCACGTGGGACCCGCCCTGCTCGAAGTAGGTGCGAATGAGTTGCAGGAGACGCTCCAGGCCCTGCTCCCCGGCGACATGCTCCGGCGAAAGCGAGACGGTCAGGAAGTTGCCATTGGGCGCGAGATGATGTGGCAGCTTCGCGCAGGACGCGAGGGTCGCAGTGATGCCGACCTCGTTGCAGCCTGGCGTCGGCCCGACACCCACTGAGAAGTTCGCGCCTGCCCGGCGACCGTCCGGCGTCGCGCCCACGTCTCGCCCCCGGTAATGCTGCTGGTACATGGCCAGTGATGGCTTGATGCGCCCGCCCCGGGCATTGCGGTGTTTCGCCGTCTCCGCACAGAAGAACGCGCACAGCTCGGCTGCCAATGTATCCACTTCCGCCGAATCATTGCCGAACTTGGGCGCACCGTGGACCAGAAGGGCCCGCAGATCCTCGCTGCCCGCGAAGTCGTCCTTGAGCGCTGCAAGCAACTGCTCAACGCTCACCGAACGGTCCTGGTACACGAGCGTCCGGGCGGCCTGCAGCGAGTCCACCGCGGTGGCCATGCACCCTGGCCAGCAGGCACTGAAGTTGTACTGCGCCCCACCCGCGTAGATATCCCTGCCCGAGCCGATGCAGTCCCGCATCAGTACGGACTGGAAGGGCGACGGCGCCCACTGCGCCTCAAACCGCTCGTGGTCGTTCGCCCGTGAAACCACCTGTTCGATGTCGCGCGCAAGCTCGGTGCGGGTCAACCCCAGCAGGGCATCGAAGGATTCCGGGCGGGTCTCGAGAGCCCGCAGCACGCACTCCGGCAGAGACGCGCCCCCGGCCACCGTGCGGCCCCACTCAGCCCCCGCAACCACCGCTTCGTAGCAGCCCACGATGGCCCAGTCCCAGGACTCCCCCGCCGCGACGCCGATGCTCTCAAGCCCGGCCCGCACCACCGGGTCGTTGAAGAACGAGGGCTGTCCCAGACCCTTTCTCGCCAGCCGCGCCGCGGATTCCAGGTACTCCTGCGGGGAACCTGGATGTACCCTCACCGACACCGAAGGCTGGAAGGCCTCCAGGTCCCCGGTGAGCTCAATCATCCAGAGGGTGAGCTCGTTGGTGACATCCCGCCCGTCCGCATCCACGCCTCCGATGGTGACATTCTGGGACTCGTCGCCTTCCCAAAACTTCAGCCACAGGCACGCCAGAAGCTCCCGGGCCTCCTCGCGCGTGATGCGCCCGGCCGCGAGGTCATCGCGGTAGTAAGGGTACAGGTACTGATCCAGCCGCCCAGGGGAGACCGCAACGGAGGGCGACTCAACGTGCAGCAGCAGATGCAGGAACCAGAAGGATTGCACCGCCTCACGGAACGTCCGGGCGGGCTGCCATGGGACGCGCTCGCAGGTGTTGGCGATTGTGAGCAGTTCGGCGCGGCGCGCGGGGTCGGTTTCGAGCTGGGCGCAGTCGCGGGTGTGCCGGGCGTGGTTGAGTGCGAAGTCACGGGCGGCCTCGCAGGTGATCTTCATCGCCTGCCATTCGAAGAGTGCGGACGACTCCCGATCAGATGAGGCCATCAGCCCGTCGATCCGCGCCACTTGCGCGCACAGGCCTTCGGCGAGGATTCGCGCATAGTCACAGACCATATGGCCTTCGCCGAAATGGATGCCCAGTTCGCCCCGGGCCTGGTCGATAGCCGCACTGCGCGCGTCCTGTTCGGGGCTGGTGACCGAGGACGATCCCCTCTGCCAAATGTTCCCCCGCTGGCTGCCTGCAATGAGTTCGCCGGGCCGCAGGTCGGTCAACCACTCCTGGCAGATGCGCGCGAAAGCCTTCGCCCGCCGCAGGACCATCTCCTCGCCCACCGTGTCCCGGTAGGAGGCGACGCGGAGTTCCTCCTTGCTCAGGTACTCCTCAGCATCGAAGGCGAACCGAAGCACCCGGTGGCCGGCGTCGTCGCACATCGACCGCGTGAGGGCCTCGCGCAGTGCGCAGACCCGCCGGGTCAATGCGCCGATCTCAGCGGCCATCGCTTACCCCTCCCCCGGCGCATGGACGTTGGCCCCGTTCTCGCGCAGGGCGGCCAGGAGCAGGTCGGAACTCAGGGCTCTCGGCGTCACGCCATCCCGTACACACAGGGCTGCCGCAACCCCCGCCGCTTCCCCCATCGCGCGACAGGTGGCCTCGATGCGGATCGCCGCCTGGGCCTCGAAAGTCGCCGAAATGCAGCGCCCGGCAACCAGCAGATTGTCCACGCAAAGCGGCACCAGGCAGCGGTAGGGGATCTCGTGGTACTCGCCCGGCCCCAGGCGCTCCAGGGTCACGCCTACGCCCGCAGGGTTATGAATGTCAATGGGATAGCACGACTTGGCGATGCCGTCCTCGAACTTCCGGGCCTGCCGGAAATCCTCGGCGCTGAGCACATACTCACCCACAATGCGCCGGCTCTCGCGGATGCCCACCATGGGCGCGGTCTGAGCGAGGTACGCGTTGTCGAACCCGTCCAGATAGCGCCGGCAGAACTCCATAATCCGCGGGATGATCCTGCGGCCCTGCACCTGGACGCGGGTGAGGTCTTCGTCCCGGGCGCCATTGACGTGGGTGATGCGCGGGCAGTTGAAGCCAAGCTCGCCGGGCCGTCCGGGGATGGTGAAGAACTGGATATACCCGCCCTCTTCGGCGGTGAACACCCCGTCCTTCTCGGCCTGCTCCATGAGCGCCCCCAGGCCTTTGTCTCCCACGCCGCCCTTGGCGAAACCCCAGCCGAATCGCGGTGGGTGGGCGTCGAGCCCGCCTTTCTCGCGCAGGAACGCGGCCAGGCGCTCCAGGTCCACCCCGCCCACGGTGAACCGCAGGCTGGCCGACTGGTTCAGACCATCCTCCGGCCGTCCACTCTCGAAGGGCGCGCCCGACAGGTAGGCAACATCGGCGTCGCCGGTGCAGTCAATGAACTGCCTCCCCTCCAGCTCCCGCCTGCCCGACTTGCCCGCGACCTCGATGGACCGCAGGGCGCCATTGCGCACGGTCGCGCCGATGATGTACGTGTGGTAAGACAGGTCGCAGCCAGCCTCAAGCACCATGTTTTCGAGCACATACTTGAGCAGTTCGGGGTTGAAGAACATGCCCTCATTGTCGCCGGGGAGGTCATTGCAGCGCTGATTGATCTCCTCGCAGATGCCCAGCACCAGCTTCTCGCCGCCGGTGGAGTAGCTCATCATGGGCAGCACGAGAGCGGCGGTCTGGCTGCCGCCGAGGAAGCCGAACTGCTCGACGATGAGGGTCTTCGCGCCCCGTCTGGCCGCCGCAATTGCCGCCACCGAACCTGCTGTGCCCCCGCCACAGACGATGACATCGTAGGACATGGCCGCGTCTCCCGCGCTGAGCATTGGCAACGGGAGACAGGATAGCGCGAGGCGCGGGATTTCACAAGGGCGGGAGGGGAGACAACCTGAAAAACGGGATTGACAGGGGTTGCCGCGAGTGGGATAACCTCCCGAGACCTGAACCGACACGTCCGGAGGGGTACCCGTGACCCGCTACATCGCCGCGTATGACACCGAGGCCATCGACCACGAACTCGACGCCGTCCCCGTTCTCGTGGCTCTGCACCGAAAGTACGAGATACCCGCGACGTTCTTTGTGGTGGGCAGGCTCCTGGAACGCGACGGGCCAAAGTACCGGGAGATTCTGAACGACCCGCTCTTCGATGTCCAGTCTCACAGCTACTCCCACCAGATGCTGAAGGACAGCCGCCCCCACGGGCCGGCGGTGAGCCTGGAGCAGATGGACGAGGAAGTCGGCCGGGGCAAGCGACTGGTGGAGGACGTTTTCGAGCGCGAGTGTATCGGCTTCCGGCCGGGCTGCGGGTTCGAAGGCGGGTTCAGCGGGGTCCCCGACCGGCTGGAGATCCTCCGCAGGCATGGAATCCGGTTCGTCAGCGCCGACCTGCGGGGGCCGCTGGACTCCATCCCAAATCCACTCAAGCAGGCGTACACCCACGAGCCCGACGGGTACCCGGACATCATGGAAATCCCCGGGCACGGCTGGCACGACAATGTGCTCAAGGGCTGGACGGGGCACATCACTTACTTCCCGCCGGTCTACGACTTCGCAATCCCACCCGCCCAGCCGCGAACGGTGGTGGAAGTCTTCGCGCAGGAGGGCCGCTGGCTCGAACACGCGCTGGAGACAGGTGTGGAGTACGTGTCTCTCGTGCAGCATCCGTGGTCCATCATGCGCTTTGACGCGGCGATGGCCCCCATCGAACTGCTCTTGGTGCGCGTCAAGCAACTGGGCATGCCGTGTACGACGTACCTCGATTACTACCGGGAGCTGACCGCATAGCGTTCTCCCGGAACGACAGGACGGGAAGGTGGCACAATGTCCGATAGTTGGCGTGATTCTTACAAGCAGAAAGAGAAGACAGAAGAGGCGCCGGAACCGGTCGACGGTTGTGGCGACGAGAAAGAGTGCTCGGGCGACTGCAAGAGCTGCCCGGCCGCTGCGATGGCCAGCGACCAGGAACGGGAATTGCACCTGCAGGAGAAGCGACTGCAGGAGCGGGCATCTCTCGTGAAACACACCTATATCGTGATCAGTGGCAAGGGCGGCGTGGGCAAGAGCACGGTCGCGGCAAACCTCGCATGGGGGTTCGCCCTGCGGGACAAGCGGGTGGGCCTGCTGGACGCCGACCTGCACGGGCCGACGATCCCGATCATGATGGGTCTGAGCGGCCAGCGCGTGCAGGGCATGGGCGGGTCCATCTCCCCCGTGCCGGTGTTCGAGAACCTCCTGGTCATGTCCATCGGGTTCCTCACTCAGGGCAAGGACGACCCGGTGATCTGGCGCGGTCCCTTGCGCTCAGGAGTCATCCGGCAGTTCGTCTCAGACGTCGACTGGGGCCCCCTGGACTACCTCGTGGCTGACCTGCCTCCCGGAACCGGCGACGAGGCTCTGACCGTCGCCCAGATGTTCCCGAAGGCCGAGGGTGCGATCATTGTCACGACGCCCCAGGAAGTCAGCACCGCCGACTGCCGCAAGGCCGCGAACTTCGTGAAAGCGGTGGACCTGCCCATCGTCGGGATCATCGAGAATATGAGTGGGTTCATCTGCCCGCACTGCGGCGAGAAGACGAACATCTTCGGCGCCGGCGGCGGACAGGCGATGGCTGAACAGCTTGGGGTGCCTCTGCTGGGTCACGTTCCCATCGCGGCGGATGTGACGCGACTGGGCGACGAGGGCAGGCCGCTCCTTGGCCCCGACGCGCCGCTGGAAGTGAAGCAGGTCTATGAGGGCATCGTTGAGCGGCTGGTGAAACTGGCCGAGGGCTGAACTCGACCGGCAGACTTGGGCGCAGCGTGGACCTCGCGGAGCGAGAGCCGGGCCCCGGCGCTCGCGGGGAGCTTGTCGTCGGGTCCCGTCCCGCTGCGCGGGGCACCCGACGACCATGCCTACTGAGTCCCCTCAGTGCTTCCCCGCGACTTCCAGTCGCACCGATCGGCAGACGGCCCCCAGAATCGGGTCGGCGTCCTCCGTTACCGCAAGCCGGTCGAAATCGGCGAACTGCTCCGTGAGAAGCGTGCGTCCGCAGTGCCCGTGGATACAGGCAGCCAAGTCCATCAGGCCCGGCCCATGGCCGTTCGCCTTCGCCTGCGAGGCGTCCAACAGGGCGTCCGCAAACACCTGCATCCGCGCCGCGCGCTGCCGCGCGATCTCACGGCCTCCCCGGGTATGCGGCCCTGGGCTCACGAGAAGCTGCTCCTTGCGCGGCAGCCAACTCCTCATCTCCTCGATGGTCTCCATAAGCGGGTGCCCATGTCCGGACCGGATGGTCAGGAAACGCCAGACCGCGACGATCCCAAAGTTCCCGTCGATGAAGTCCGCATCCCCGAGACACAGGCTCTCGACGGGACTGTCCGGCGTGTTGGAGCCGGAATGAAGTGATATCGCCTCGCACACCCGTGCGCTGATCCTGTCCGACACCCCCAGGTCCTTCAGGATCCGCCCGGCCTCATTCGCTCCAACTTCGGCATGGTCCCTGCCGGAGTCCTTGCGGATGTCGTGCAGGAGCGCAGCCAGCAGCACCACGTCGGGGTCTGCGCGCTCGCGTTCCGCCAGTGTCAGGGCGAGATCCCGCACGCGAAGGGTGTGTTCATAGGTATATCCGGGCCAGTGGTACCCTTCCCAGTCGGGGGGCCAGCCGATGAGCCGGTCGCGGATGATCCGTTCCAGCTCGGGGACAATATTACGCATGAGGGCGGTCCAGTCTCGCAATCCTGAGTGATAGCGTTGGCATTCTGCACACCAACGCCGGACGTGTCAAGTCTTTGATCAAGAATGGATAAAGATGATATCTGATAATGCTCAAGCATCGGACCCCACAGGCCGCCGCCCCACGAAGGACCCGGTGCCGCACTGCAACTAAGCCAACACCGCCGGAGACCTGGAAGCATGGGTGGAGGCATGGAGACGAAGGGTGGGAGCCAGGGTAGGCCCACGGATCGGCAACCGGCGCCAGGCAGGCAGCGGCCAACGAACCACACTTTCCTGCGAAGGTGCCAGAGCCCTAAGCTGCTTGCATGGGGCAATATCCATCGCGGGTCGCTCAAGCTCCGTGATCAGGACCCCACCGTGCCCGCTGTTCGCCGCGCCGGTCAGCAATGCGAGCACAAACACGGAAAGCGCCGCCGTGCGGGGCCGTGGGTGCCCGCGTATGGCAGCGCCTTCGTTTGCGCGCTCCCTCCCGTCGAGGCCCCCCTACTGCGCCGCCCAGTCCACGAAGCCGAGGTCGCCAACCGGCCAGAAAGCGCCCGTCGACGCATCGAGAACATAGGTTGCATACTTGCTGGTGTCGCCCTCGTTTGAGAAGACGATGTGCGTGCAGTCGGGTGACCAACGCGGGTTTTTCCCGCCCATTGTCCAGCCACTGTCGCCGAAGTCCACCGGAACCGCGCCCTCCCAGGTCGTACCGTCCGGGTTGAGCGCCAGCTTGTACACGTTCCGTCCGGTCGGCCCATAAGCGAGCCAGTTCTGCCCCGCGGCGTCCCGGCCCCAGTCGACGCTGCCGACGATATGCAGGTTCGCGCCAACCACCCGGGGCTCACCCCCGGCGGTGGGCATCACCATCTTGGTGATACTGGCGCCAATGACGCGGTCGAACATGACGTAGTCCCCATCCG